>JANXWL010000146.1 GCA_025351225.1 Methylotenera sp.
GCCACTTTAAAGCTGGCCTTATTGTCATTATTAATCGGTTTAAGCATTGGCGTGCCGCTAGGACTATGGGCTGCGCTTAAGGCTGGGCACTGGCAAGATATGATGGTCACCATTATTAGCGTGCGTTTTTCTGCCATGCCTGTGTTTTGGTTGGGGCCAATTTTGATGCTGATTTTTGCGGTGTGGTTAGGCTGGTTGCCTGTCAGCGGAATGGAGTCTCGTACTTCCATCATTTTACCCGCAGTTACTTTGGGTTTGGGCCTAAGCGCGATACTCACGCGCATGACGCGCACTAGCCTTTTAGAAGTTCTAAATGACGATTATATCCGCACCGCGCGAGCCAAAGGCTTAAGCGAAAAAGCCGTGATTTTGCGCCATGCTTTGCGCGCCGCTTTGTTGCCTATCATCACGATTGTGGGCTTGCAAATGGGTAGTTTACTGGCGGGCACGGTGATTACCGAAACCGTGTTTAGCTGGGATGGCATTGGGCGACTGCTAGTGGAAAGCATTGAAAAGCGTGATTACCCCGTGACGCAAGCCTGCGTGCTGGTGGTGGCGTTAAGCTATGTATTGGTGAATGCGCTGACTGATATTTTGTACCGATTTGCTGATCCTAGAATTAGAGCCAGTGCGTGAAAGGCGCAAGTTAAAATGGCAGCGTTAAAACGTATCACTATTTTTGTGTTGCACGATGAAGATTCAAGCGATTATGAATGGGTGGCAGCATGGATTATCAAGTGGAAAAGTGAATTTAGACTAACCGTGCATGACTACTCAACGGGTGGCTGGGAGCATCTGTGGGATATTGAAGCGACAGAAGAAGCCATTAACGAAGTGCCAACGGACTATTTGTGCGATAGTGAATGGTCAAACCCAGCACTATTTAAAAAATGAAAAAACTTGCCATTACTGTATTAAGTTTTTGGTTGTTAGCCGTTTTGCTTGGCCGTGTTTTTAATATTAACCCAAACCAAATTGACCTAAATGCAATTCTTAGTGGCATAAACGCACAACATTGGCTGGGGGCAGATGACCTAGGTCGCGATATTTTGGCGCGCGTTTTACGCGGTGTAGAAGTATCGCTCACTGTCGCAATAGTTGTCACCATTATTACAATGGCAATTGGCGTATTGGTTGGCTTATTGGCTGGTTTCTATGGTGGAAAAGTAGATGCAATTTTAATGAAGATTACCGATATTTTCTTGGCTTTTCCTGGTGTTTTGCTAGCTATTGCCTTTGCGGCTGTATTGGGCGCAGGGCTTGGCAACTTAATCATGGCTTTGTGTATCACAGGTTGGGTGAGTTATGCGCGGCTGGCGCGCGGGCAAACCTTGAGTTTACGCAATCGGCAGCATGTTGTGGCAGCAGAATCGCTAGGCGCAAGTGTGCCGCGTATTTTAATCAAGCATATTTTGCCCTTACTCGGCTCAATATTAATGGTGGAAGCCACTTACAGCTTGGCCAGCGTGATGATTGCCGAGGCTTCGCTTTCATTTCTTGGTCTTGGCATACAAGCCCCGCAAGCCAGCTGGGGCGCTATGTTGCGCGATGGCGTGCGCTATATGCTGGTTGCGCCGCATTATGTGTTGGTTGTGGGTTTAAGTTTAATGAGCTTGATTTTGGCAATAAATTTAGGTGGGGACTACCTGCGTGATAAAATGGACGTAAGGACAGAAAGTTAATGCAAAAACAGTACAAATATTACGACTTCATCATGGCGGCTTTTGCGGTGGTGTTGGTCTGTTCTAATTTAATTGGGCCAGGAAAAATCACGCAAATTAATGTGCCCATTGTTGGCACGCTAACGTTTGGCGCAGGCATTATGTTTTTTCCTATTTCGTTTATTTTTGGCGATATTTTGACCGAGGTTTACGGTTATGCCGCTAGTCGCCGTGTGATTTGGGCGGGTTTTGCGGGGCTGGCGTTTGCCAGCTTGATGGCATGGGTTATTGTGGCTTTGCCGCCAGCACCCGAGTGGCATGACCAAGCCGCGTATCAATCGGTATTTGGCTCAACGGGGCGTATTGCTTTAGCTTCACTAGTGTCATTTATTGTTGGCGAGTTTGTGAACTCGTTTGTGTTGGCCAAAATGAAGATTCTCACGCAAGGTAAAATGCTGTGGAGCCGCACCATTGGCTCAACTATTTTTGGTGAAGCGGTTGATTCTATTTTGTTTTTTCCGCTTGCATTTTATGGCTCTGGCGAGTTTCCTGATGCCATGCTACCAAAAATTATTGTGGCGCAATTTACCGCAAAAGTGTTAGTAGAAGTTGCGTTTACGCCAATTATGTATAAAGTTGTCGCGTTTTTAAAACGTACCGAAAATGAGGATTATTACGATACAAAAACCGATTTTTCACCCTTCACATTAAAATAAACAAGTACTATAAAAATTAGGACAACCATTGACTGAAATATTAGCAAAAGAAATACAAGTAAGCTGGCAAGAAAAAGGCAAACCGCAGCAGGCCGTCTGGCAATCAGAGGCAGGCAGCCCCCCGCCTAAGAACATCATCATTACGGATGACACCACCAACGCTAAAGTGGCGTATAAACAAGTGTGCGAAGGTACCGCATTGTTGTACCGTGGCGATTTTCAAAATGCCAAACAGTTGCTACAAGCCATCACGCGCAAGTTTGATATTAAGCCTGCATTGCCTGCTGAGAGCTTAACGCAAGCGTTTCACCAGCACCGTGCGCGGCAAATTCAACGTGCAAGCATTACCAATAAAATTTTAATCGAGCTTAATCACGGCGCTTGCGACTTAAAGCGTGCACCCGATATGAAAGAGGCGGTGGCTGGCGCGCTAATTACTAACGCAAAAATTGACAAGGTTCCACCAAAGATGGTGCTTTCTTTACGAGAGCTTTTGGGCATGAATGGTGCGCACGAGTGGCGCAAAAAAGGTGTTGCAGTTGATGCGCTGCCAGCTAATATCCATGCGCATTACGGGGTATATAGTCCCATACGTGGTGAGTATTTAGATTTGATTAATACAACCAGTTTAGGCAATGCCAAAACGGCGTTTGATATTGGTACAGGTACTGGTGTGATTGCGGCCATTTTGGTCACGCGCGGCATTAAAGCGGTGATGGCGACCGACAACAGCGTGCGCGCGCTTAATTGTGCGGCAGAAAATATAGAAAAACTTAATTTAAAACAATACATTACCTTGGAACAAGCTAACTTATTCCCCAGTGGGCATAAAAAAGCCGATTTAATTGTGTGCAACCCACCGTGGCTACCTGCCAAAGCCAACGCGCCCATTGAGCATGCAATATATGATCCTAACAGCGCGATGTTGAAAGGTTTTTTAAATGGTGTTAGCGCACACTTAAATGACGATGGCGAAGCTTGGCTTATTTTGTCAGACTTAGCAGAACATTTAGGTTTGCGTAGCAATGAAGAGTTGCAAAAATGGATTGCCGATGCGGGTTTGAGCGTGGTTGAAAAGTTAGATATTGCGCCAAAACATGCTAAAAGTAGCGATCAATCTGATCCGCTGTATGCGGCGCGGGTGAAAGAGATTACGAGCTTGTATCGATTAAAATCCAGTAAATTAACATAAAAAAACCACTCATTGCTGAGTGGTTGAGGCTTTGTGATTCATTGTTTAAAAAGAATCAATTAATCATCTTTTTTCAATTCAATTTTATTGTTCACGTGTTTAACACCAGCGGTATGTTTGGCAATCATTTCTGCTTTACTAATTGCCTTGTCTGATTCCGCTGTTCCGGTCAGAGTAACATCACCATTGTTAACGGTGTCCACGCTTACTTTTGCTAATGATTTAATGCTATCACCTTTGGCTAATTTTGCTTTAATTTTTGTTGTAATTAAAGCATCTTTGGCATAAGTTTTTGGCTCGGTTCTGTTGCTGTCACCATCATCAGCATAACTCAATGTTGGTAATAATAATGCAGCGCTTAAAATTACTGAGGAAATTACTGGTGTTAACAATTTCAATTTCATTGTGATTCTCCTTTGGGCGTTGGTTTAAATTTTAATGACTATCTATCAGTGAATAGGAACATTCCACCTAGAAACAATTTTTGCTTCGTTCAAGCTGATACCATACCGAATTTGAATTTTTCCGGTTAGTTGGTCTCTTTTGCCACTAATCATACAAAATTGGTTATCTGTTAATTTACCTAGCGTTAATTTAATCTTGCCTTTTAAAAGCATTAAATTCCCTTCAACTTGATATATAAACATTTTTTATCCTCAGTATTTAAAATGGGCTAGCTGATGATTGACATTAAATATTATTTTTGATGTGTAATAAGTCCATCATTGTCTTAAAAATATGTAAGATATTTCTTACGTTAAATTAATTTAAAAGTTTAAATGGGGCCTAATTTATTGCTACTATAATTATTGATTAGCCTCGGTTTATATTGATGTTAATATCGCGCATATCTAATTTTTATGAGTTTTTATATGTCTTTAGGTCCAGTCATGCTAGATGTCGTTGGTACCGAGTTAACCGCCGATGACATCAAAAGATTGCAACATCCGCTAGTAGGTGGCGTGATTTTATTTGCACGTAATTTTGAAAATTGCGTACAGCTCAAAGCTTTAACCGCAAGTATCCATGCGGTTCGCCAACCACCTTTGTTAATCGCGGTAGATCACGAAGGTGGCCGTGTGCAGCGTTTTCGTGATGGTTTTACCAAAGTTCCACCGATGCGCGAGTTTGGTAAAATTTGGGATATTGATCGAAAAAAAGCTAAACAATTAGCAGTTGAAGCTGGCTGGATTTTAGCCGCAGAACTGCGTGCACATGGCATTGATTTTAGCTTTACGCCCGTGTTAGATATGGACTATGGCGATAGTTTGGTGATAGGTGATAGAGCTTTTCATAGTAATGCAACAGCCATTAACGAGCTGGCTTTTAGTTTGATGCAAGGCCTTAAAAAAGGTGGTATGGAGGCGGTTGGCAAGCATTTTCCTGGGCATGGCTTTGTGGTGGCCGATTCGCATGTGTCTATTCCCATTGACGAGCGCGAGTTTGACGAAATTGCTGCTAACGATATGCAGCCGTTTCGACAAATGATTGATGAAGGTTTGGCGGCGATTATGCCTGCACATGTGATTTACCCTAAAGTGGATGATAAACCAGCTGGTTTTTCAGCCAAATGGCTGCAAAAGGTACTGCGGGAGCGACTAGGCTTTAATGGTGTGATTTTTAGCGACGATTTAAGCATGGAAGGTGCAACTGTTGGCGGCGATGTAACCACACGTAGCCTAGCTGCGCTGAATGCGGGTTGCGACATGGTGTTATTGTGTAATCGCCCCGATTTGGCTGACGAATTATTAGCAAAATTAGAATGGAAAATGCCTGCACTGAGTATCTTAAGGCTCGCGCGTATGCATGGTGAGCGGCAGCCATTAACTGTAGATGCATTGCATGAAAATGGCGAGTTTGTTGCTGCAGTAAAACGCGTAGGATTGCTAGGCAAAGCAGAGACAGACTTGTTTGCTTAACTGTAAGGTGGTGATACAAAATATCACAATTATCTACTTGAAACTTCTACCAATAATCGCTATCTTAGTAATGTTGCCGTTTGGCAAGGTTTT
>JANXWL010000147.1 GCA_025351225.1 Methylotenera sp.
TTGGTTGTCTTTAGCACATGGAATTGGGCGGCCATTTTCATCCGCTTCAACTAAAAAAAATTCAGGCTCAATACCAACATTGAGCGTCCAACCACGCGTATTTAAGCGCTCTATTTGCTTTAATAAAACACGTCTTGAGCAGCCTGCAAAAGGCTTTCCATCAACCATGCCACTGCACACAATGCGTGCATAACCTGGCATCCACGGCAACGCTTGCAGCGTGCTAATATCACCTTTGCCATAAAACTCGCTTCTTGAGCCATTACGCGGCAATCCCGTACCCCAAATAGAAGGCCCAGCAAAACCTGCGCCTGCACCTAAAATATCGCCCAAGTTTTTTAGCGGAATATATTTACCTTTGGCAGCACCGTGAATATCGACGAATTGCGTGATGATGGTATGCACACCAGCGGCTTGCATGCGTGCTTGGGCTTGCTCTATATCAGTTTTTATTGACGTATCATCCATTTTTTATATTTTCAATATCCTTATACTTTGTGCAAAAACTTAAGCTTCTAAGCTAGGCATGGCGCGAACGAAAAATAATGTGGCGGCATATGTTTTATATGTAAGACGTTATTTTTTATGAGCAACGCCGCATGGCGATGAAGATTAAGTTTTTTTAGGCTTTTAGTAGCGCTCTATCCAAAATATCTAGCGCTTCGTCAAACACTGAATCTTGTATCGTTAGTGGATACAAGAAGCGCAACGCATTCACATAAACGCCACAGCTTAATAAAATCAGTCCCTCTTCAAGTGCCGCTGCTTGCACACGTTTCATGGCGTCAGTTGAGGGCTCATCCGTTGTGGGGTCGTAAAACTCTGCAGCAATCATTGAGCCTAATCCACGAATCTCTTTAAGCGCAGGCACTTTTGCTTGCGCGGCTTTTAGTCGTTTAACCAGCTTTTCGCCCAAGTAGTTGGCACGCTCAACTAATTGCTCTTCTTCCATTACATCTAACACCGCGTGCGCGGCTGCAATAGCTAATGGGTTGCCTGCATAAGTACCACCAAGCCCACCAGGTGCTGGGCCATCCATCGCTTCTGCCTTGCCACAGACAGCCGATAGCACCATACCGCCCGCCAAGCTTTTTGCCAAAACCATCATGTCTGGAATGACATCGTAGTGTTCAGTCGCAAACAGTTTACCAGTGCGGCCAAAGCCTGTTTGTACTTCATCCATCACTAATAAAATGCCATGTTCGTCACATTCTTGACGCAAAGCACGCATTAATTCTGGCGGCGCAACATAAAAACCACCCTCACCTTGCACGGGTTCTATCATAATTGCGGCGATACGTTTGGGGTCAACATCGGCTTTAAATAAGGCATGTAGCGCGTTAATCGAATCTTCAACTGTCACACCGTGTAATGCCATTGGGAACGGTATGTGATATACATCGGCAGGAAAAGGCCCAAAACCAACTTTGTAAGGGACGACTTTTCCTGTTAATGCGCAAGCCATGAGTGTACGGCCATGAAAGCCACCAGAAAAAGCAATGATGCCTGGGCGACCTGTCGAAGCTCGAGCAATTTTTACCGCGTTTTCTGCACCTTCTGCGCCACTAGAAAAAAAACAGGTTTTTTTAGCATGTGTGCCTGGCGTTAATTTGTTAATACGCTCTGCCAACGTAACATAACTTTCGTATGGCAATACTTGGTAACAAGTATGCGTGAAACGCTCTAATTGCGCTTGAATCGCCGCGATAATTTTTGGGTGTCTGTGTCCAGTATTCAGCACCGCAATACCACCACCAAAATCGATAAAACGGCGACCTTCAATATCCCACACTTCAGAATTGAGGGCCTTATCAATAAAGAAATTCGCCATCACGCCAATGCCGCGTGGGGTGGCGGCTAGGCGACGGTTATGAAGCTCTTCATTGCTAACTAAATGTTCGGTCATTTTGTTCATGCTGTTTCCTTTCGCTAAGATACTAACTAAAGCGTACGCTTAAGTCAGCCGTATCCAAGTCGTTTTTAATTCGGTATATTTCTCTAGTGCGTGTAGCGACTTATCGCGCCCATTGCCACTTTGTTTGTAGCCGCCAAATGGCACAGTAATATCGTCTTCATCGTAACTGTTTACGTGGACAGTACCCGCGCGTAAACGCTTTGCAACCAAGTGTGCTTTGGAAATATCTTGCGTCCAAACTGCTGCTGCCAA
>JANXWL010000151.1 GCA_025351225.1 Methylotenera sp.
GATTTTATTGGCTTTTTTTCCGCTTTTTTAACTACCTTTGCCTTTGTGCCGCAGGCTTATCACTCGTGGAAGACGCGTGATTTATCGGGTGTTTCTCTGCCCATGTACAGCATGTTTAGCGCAGGTGTGGCGGGTTGGATTGTGTATGGTGTATCAATCGCCAGCTGGCCAGTTGTTGCGGCAAACGTCGTTACTTTGGTGTTGTCTTGCGCGGTGCTTTGGTTAAAGTTAAAGCATAAAAGTAAAAGTATAGAGACCAGTTAAGTCATTACAAAAACAGTTGCCTGTAACCGCAAGGGTTGTTCCCGCAGAATATATCAACTAAAGCTGGTTGTTCATGCATGAGGCCTGCATGGATATTGGTCTGCAGGGCAGGTGCTTTTAATTGATTTATAATAAAAACGATATAAATCTTTATTTTTCAATCAGTTACGTCAAAAAAACTTCATATTGCGTTAATCAAACTGTCATTTCTAACTGCCACACTTGCATCATGAAATATTGTATTCAAGTACTGTAAGTGGAGGTGATAAGCATGAATCAAATGTTTAGCCGCATGCAAGCCTTAGATAGCGCAGTATGCGTAACGGTCAGCCATACTGGGCAATATCGATTCATACGCAATTGGTTTCGCCTAATTAGTCGCTTGGGTGATGGCATATTTTGGTATGTGCTCATGTTGGCGATTTTGGCCACGCAGCAAGCAGACGGTATTAAACCTGTGTTGCATATGTTGGCAGCAGGCTTAACAGGCACGTTGATTTACAAATGGCTGAAAGCTAAAACACTGCGTCCACGTCCTTATCAGGTGCGCCAAGATGTATTTATGTCTGGCAAGCCACTCGATCATTTTAGTTTCCCCTCTGGGCACACGCTTCACGCGGTCGCATTTGGTTTAGTTGCCCTTTTTTATTATCCTCTGCTGGCTGTGGTGTTGATGCCATTTATTGCTATGGTGGGCATATCCCGCGTGGTGTTAGGTTTGCATTATCCAAGTGATGTGTTAGCTGGCGCTGCTATTGGCTATGCAATTGCACAAATTTCACTTGGTTTGATTTAAGATTTTTTAGTCTTTTTACAGCTTTTAGGATTTGTTTTAAGCTTATTTAAAGCTGGTTCTAAGTTCTTGCTGGCTGCTTCGATAATAATTTACTGGCGTCATCATTTGCAAGCGCAAATCACCTAAACATTGCGTGCGCCAAGCACTTAACTCTGCAGCTGTTAGGTGCTTCAGTTCTGGCTGCCAGCTTGGCCTAATACCTTTTAATGCGTGGTGAAAATCATCCAGTGCATGGCTGGTTTTTGTCACATAATAGTTTAAGTTGTGTACAAACTCAGCATCGTTTAGCTTTAAAAACTGCAATATTAAGGACGATAATTGCGTCACACGTAATAAGCCATCAGCCCAAGCCAGCAACCTTAATTTGTTCTTTGCTAAGCGGGGTGAAACGCCAAAACTGGGTGCAATAAACTCGCTAAGCAGATCGATGTTAGACAAAATTAAATGGTGCGGGCAATGCTTTACTTGCTTGGTGATGTGCGCATCCATCGCCCATTCTGAGGCAATGTGCGTGACTATGGACTCATTCTTCCAACTGGCCTCGTGTGCAGGCACAAAGTGATTATGTGCTACTACATCGACAAACAAGTGGCTGCAGTAGCCAACGGCGATAGCAATTTCTTCATCCGATTGTGCATTGCGCAGCATTAACTCAGCTTTATCCCAAAAATGAGTCGTGTTAAACGATTTAGAAATTACCGCTAAATCGGGCAAGCACGCACCTGCTAACACGAGTTTTGGAAACTTTTGAATCGCAGCCTGAATTCTTGGGCTTAAAGTGGCGGAGCCTAATATGGGCGTTGATAGCAGTAAGTACTGCGAAAAAAATAGGTGCGTATACAAGCCCCAAGCATTAGCATCTGCCGCGTAAATCAATAGTGGAAAACACCATAAAAACTTGATATAGAGTTGCTTGTTGATGCCTGTATTCATGACGCGTACTTTTACACGCAAGCATTATATAGCGATGACAGTTTGATGATAGTTTTGTGAAAAACATCAGTTGTCATATTCATATTACTGTCATATTTAAGCTTTAGCATGACTTGACTAAATAAGTGCTAAGACTATGAAAATATTACTGATTTCAGATGTTTACTTTCCGCGTGTAAACGGTGTTTCAACCTCGATTCGTACCTTTACCGAGCAACTACAAAGCTTGGGCCACACTGTACATTTAATTACGCCAGATTATGGTGTAGAGATAGTAGATGTAGAGTGGATTACGCGCGTGCCCTCTCGCAGCATTTATTTTGACCCTGAAGATAAGTTGATGAAGTATGGCGGAATATTAAAATTGTTACCAAGTTTAAAAAGCCAGCAGTTTGACCTTGTTCATATTCACACGCCATTTATCGCGCATTACGCAGGTTTAAAGCTGGGGAAATTATTGCAAATACCCGTAGTAGAAACTTACCATACATTTTTTGAAGATTACTTGCATCACTATTTGCCGTGGATTCCCAGAAAGCTTGCAAAAGGCCTGGCTAGATTCATCTCTAAAAAACAATGTAACCAAGTAGATGCAATTGTCGCACCTTCGCAACCCATGCTAGATGTATTGCGTACTTATGGTATCAATACGCAAGCAAGAGTGATTGCAACTGGCTTGCAAGCCCATAGCTTTGCAGAGGCTGATGGTGGCGCGTTTAGGCAACAATATGGGATTGAGGTAGCACGGCCAATGCTGTTGTATGTGGGGCGCGTGGCGTTTGAAAAGAATATTCATTTTTTATTAAAAGTAGTTAAGCAGTTAAGTGAAGTCATGCCAGAAGTCTTGTTTGTGATTACGGGTGAGGGCCCAGCTGAAGCGAGTTTACACGCGGCAGTGAAAACGCTTGGTATTGAAAACAATGTGCAATTTATTGGTTATTTGAATCGAGAAAAAGAGCTGAACGCCTGTTATAAAGCAGCCGATATTTTTATATTTGCATCTAAAAGTGAGACGCAAGGTTTGGTACTACTTGAGGCGATGGCGCAAGGCACGCCAGTGGTCGCGATTGCCGAGCTTGGTACTGCGTCTATTCTGGTAGAAGGCGAGGGCGCAATGATTGCGCCAGAAGACGAAGCAGTCTTTATGCAAAAAGTGCGTAGCTTGCTGGCAAACCCCGTGCATTGCCAACATTTAAGTGAGCGGGCTAAAAATTATGCGCAAAACAACTGGTCTGCCGCCAAGCAAGCCGAGCGCATGGTGGAGTTTTATGCGCAGATGGTTGCGGAATACGCCTTAAAGCTTGAGGCCAGTTTGGTGCTTAACACACAAAGCTGGTAAAGAAGTAGCACTCAACAGAGTACTTTTTGCGAAGTGAAAGTTGATGTCAGCCGCTTAATGATCGCTGTTTATTCTTTGGCAGTTTCTTCCATCTCTTCCATACTGATATGGCGCACATCTTTACCTTTCACCATGTATACCACGTATTCTGAGATATTTTTGGCGTGATCGCCAATGCGCTCAACTGCTTTCGCCACAAATAATACTTCTAAAGAGATTGAAATGGTGCGTGGATCTTCTAGCATAAAGGTGATGAGCTGGCGAATGGCCATTTGAAATTGCTCATCTACTTCTTCATCCATGTGCGCAATTTCAAGCACTTTGGTAGCATCCGAGCGCGCAAAAGCATCTAGTGACATGTGCAACATATCGCGTGTGATAGTCGCCATGGTTTTAATTTCAGCAAATCGCGGCGTCCAAATACGGTCTGTTTCGCTAGTTTTTAGTGCAAAGCGTGCAATTTTAGTGGCTTCATCGCCAATGCGCTCAAGATCGGTGATGGTTTTAATCATCATCAGCACCATGCGCAAATCGCCTGCAGCTGGCTGGCGGCGTGCAATAATATGGCTGCAATCTTCATCCACTTGCACCTCAAGCGCATTCACCAGGTGATCTTTTTTAATCACGGTTTTTGCTAACTTTGGGTTGGCACTCACTAATGACTCTAGCGCATCCATAATTTGCTGCTCTACCAACGCGCCCATCTCTAGTACCTTGGCGCGCACAGCTTCTAGCTCGGCATCGTACTGTTTGGAAATATGTTCAGATTGCATGGTCAAATCCTTTTATAGTCTTGTTAGGCATCGTTTAATTCTATTTAATTAACCAAATTTACCTGTAATGTAGTCTTCGGTTTCTTTGCGACTTGGGCGCGTAAAAATCGTATCGGTATCACCATACTCTATCAAATCACCCAAATACATATAGGCGGTATAGTCTGAAACACGTGCAGCCTGCTGCATATTGTGGGTCACCATGACGATGGTGTAATCTGTTTTCAATTCATTGATGAGATCTTCAATACGTGCTGTAGAAATTGGGTCTAATGCAGAACAAGGTTCATCTAACAGTAGCACATTCGGTTTTACCGCGACGCCGCGCGCAATACATAGACGTTGTTGTTGGCCGCCTGATAAACCAGAGCCGCTTTGATTAAGCTTGTCTTTTACTTCATTCCAAATGGCCGCTTTTTGAAGTGCCCATTCAACACGATCATCCATTTCAAATCTTGATAAATTCTCGTATAGCTTGACGCCAAACGCAACGTTATCATAAATTGACATTGGGAACGGTGTTGGTTTTTGGAACACCATACCCACTTTTGCACGCAGTAAATTTAAATCTTGCTCAGAAGAGTGAATGTCTTTGCCATCAAGCAAAATATTGCCTTCAACTCTTTGCTTTGGATAGAGCTCATACATGCGGTTAAAAGTGCGCAATAAAGTTGACTTACCACAACCAGATGGGCCAATAAAAGCAGTCACTTTATTGGCTGGTATATCAATGTTAATGTCTTTAAGCGCATGAAATTTACCGTAGTAAAAATTCATATTTTTGGTTGAGATCTTCGCCTGAAGAGTTTGTGTGGAGGACATGTTGAATGAATCCTAAATTAACTTTGAGATTGATTGGAACGAAATATGGAGCGCGCTAAGATATTGAGGCCTAACACAAACAAGGTAATTAATAGTGCCCCAGCCCATGCTAAATGCTGCCAATCTTCATAAGGGCTCATCGCAAATTGGAAAATCACCACTGCCAAGCTAGAAATTGGCTTGCTCATATCAGAGCTCCAAAACTGATTGTTGAGGGCCGTAAACAGCAGCGGGGCTGTTTCGCCGCTAATGCGAGCTACTGCTAGTAATAGACCCGTCATGATGCCTGTTCTGGCTGATCGATAAACAACGTTCACAATCACTTTCCAGTAGGGCGCCCCAAGTGCAGCTGCAGCTTCACGCAGGGTGCTTGGCACCAAGCTCATCATATTTTCAGTAGTGCGGACTACGACAGGAATCACAAGGAGTGATAGCGCTAGAGAGCCAGCCCATCCAGAAAAGTGCCCTACAGTATTCACGGCAACTTCATATACAAATAAGCCAATAACAATAGAGGGCGCAGAAAGTAATATGTCATTAATAAATCTTGTGGTTGGTGCTAGCCAGCCAGACTTGCCATATTCCGCAAGATAAGTACCTGCTAATACGCCCACAGGGGTACCAATTAATGTTGCAAATAATACCATTTGCAAACTGCCGACAATTGCATTTAACAATCCACCTTTGCTACCTGGCGGCGGCGTCATTTTGGTGAATACATCTAAAGTGAGATGAGTTAGGCCTTGGCTAAATAATGTCCATAAAATCCACACTAAAAATGTTAATGCAAACATCACGGTGAATACAGATAAGCTCAGTGCAAGACCATTTGTAATCTTGCGTTTCAGATAACGCTTGTTATTTAATTGGCTCACGTTTGCTTTCCTTCGCGCATCGCTAGACGAATCAACAATAATTTTGCCAGTGCTAATACAATAAAGGTAATCACAAATAAGGTTAAACCGAGTGTAATCAGCGATGAAGTATAAATGTCGCCCACAGCTTCCGTAAATTCGTTTGCCAATGCAGATGAGATGGTATTACCTGGCATCATGACCGACGCTGATAATTCATGTGCATTACCAATCACAAAAGTAACTGCCATGGTCTCACCTAACGCTCGACCTAGCCCCAGCATAACCCCACCGACAACCCCAGTTTTGGTATAAGGAAGGACCACATTCCATACCACTTCCCAAGTGGTGGCACCAAGGCCATACGCAGATTCTTTAAGCATCGGTGGCACAATTTCAAAGACATCTCGCATAACTGATGAAGTAAATGGTATGACCATGATGGCTAAAATAATACCCGCAGTCAGTATGCCGATACCCATTGGAGGGCCCTGAAATACTTGTCCTATCAACGGTAATGCACCAAGATTATCGTTAATCCAAGGTTGAACATGATCAGCAAATAATGGTGCAAACACAAACAAACCCCACATGCCATAGATAATACTTGGGATTCCAGCAAGCAACTCAATGGCGACACCTATTGGGCGCTTAAGCCAAGTAGGCGATAATTCCGTAATGAAAATGGCGATACCAAAGCTCACTGGTATACCGATTAACATTGCAATTAAAGCGGTAATGAAAGTCCCGTAGATGGGGACAAGGCCACCAAATTGAACGCTAACTGGGTTCCAAGCATCGCTGGTAAAAAAAGAGGGGCCAAAGGCCTTTAATGCTGGCAGGCTGCCAACGAATAATGTGATGATAATGCCGAACAGTAAGATAAAGACTAAAAACGCAAAAAACATCGTGGTATGGCGAAACAGCTTATCTAATGTAGCTCCCACATTTTTATTCTGCGCACTATTTTTATCGGACACACTAGGTGACATTTTTGTTGATTCTCTAGTTGTTTGTTCTTTTAATGTTATTGAAGAGGGGAGAGAAGCCTCTCCCCCTACATTACTAACTACTATTTCATTATTATTAAGACGACATACCAATTCAATTAACTAAAATTCAACTGAACAATTTATTTAGTCCAAATAGCAGTACCATCTTTACTCTTTAGATTGTTTTTCCAGCTTGTTTCAATCAGTTTAACAACGCTGTCAGGCATTGGTACATAGTCCAGTGCTTTAGCCATTAAGCTACCATTAGTGTAGCTCCAATCAAAGAATTTAAGTACTTCTGCACCGTTTGCTGGGTTATCTTGAAGTTTGTGCATCAAGATGAAGCTAGCACCAGTGATTGGCCATGTTGCTTTACCTGGCTCATTGGTTAAAATTTCATAAAAACCAGGTGCTTTGTCCCATTCTGCATATTTTGCTGCTGATTGGAAGCTTTCAATACTTGGTTTAACAAATTCACCTTCACGGTTTTGCAAGGCTACAGTCGGTAAGTTGTTTTGTTTAGCAAAAGCATATTCAACATACCCAATTGAACCTTTGATGCGTTGTGCATAAGAGGCAACACCTTCGTTACCTTTACCGCCCACACCAGCTGGCCAAGCGATAGAAGTATCAGCACCTACTTTATCAGCCCACTCTTTGCTTACTTTGCTTAAGTAGTTAGCAAACACAAAAGTTGTACCTGAGCCATCAGAGCGATGAACCACGGTAATAGCAGAATCTGGCAATGCCAAGCTTGGGTTTAATGTTTTAATGGCTGCATCGTTCCATTTGGTAATTTTTTTCAGAAAAATGTTGGCAAGTACTTCACCGCTAAGACGCAACTCACCATCAGTAACACCTGGAATATTGACTACAGGCACTACGCCGCCCACAACCGCTGGGAACTGGATTAGACCCGCTTTTTCGAGTTCTTCAGGTTTTAAAGGTTTGTCAGAAGCACCAAAATCAACTGTTTTATTGGTGATTTGCTTAATACCGCCGCCTGAACCAATAGATTGGTAGTTTAACTTTACGCCTGTTTTAACGTTGTAAGATTCAGCCCATTTTGCATAGATTGGGTAGGGGAAAGTAGCGCCAGCGCCAGTAATATCGGTAGCAAATGCAGTTGTAGCCATAGTAAAGCCAGTAGCTAACAGTGCTGTAACGAATAATGATTTAACAAACTTGGTCTTCATTGAAATCTCCATAAAATAAATATCTAGTTGTACTACGCAAACATTAACGTGCAACTGTGAATGTTGCCTACAAGAATTAATGAAGATTCTATAAAATATTTATGACAGAATTATGACAAATTTCACATTCGGTAGCTAACTATTTATATTAAAAAGCTGCGCCCGAGTTGATAAGCCGCTGCTGCAATCAAGCCTGCACAAGGTATGGTGAGCACCCAAGCCCACACAATGCGCGAAGCCAATCCCCAGCGAACAGCAGAGGCGCGGCGCGATAAGCCTACGCCAATAATCGCGCCCGTAATCGTGTGAGTGGTAGAAACTGGAATACCCAACGATGTTGCTAAAAACAAGGCGATAGAGCCTGATGTTTGCGCGCAAAAGCCGCCACTGGGACGAATACGCGTAATACCCATACCCATGGTACGCACAATGCGCCAGCCACCGAATAGCGTGCCTAAACCCATTGCTATTTGGCAAGAAATCACCACCCAAAATGGTACGTGAAAGTCACCTTTCAAATAGCCGTTGGCAAACAGTAGTACGGTAATAATGCCCATGGTTTTTTGCGCATCGTTTGCGCCATGCCCCAAGCTAAATAAGGATGATGAGATAAACTGCATTTTATTAAAACGGCTCTCAGTTTTGTAAGGCGCAGTTTTTTCAAATAGCCATAATACAATCACCGACAAAATGAGTGCTAGCAACATGCCAAATAGTGGTGAAAGTACAATCGCAAAACCAGTACTAATCAATTTGCTGCCTACAATAATGCCTTTAGTGCCAGCATGTGCAACCCCTGCACCCAGTAAGCCACCAATCAGTGCGTGAGATGAGGATGATGGAATTCCAAACCACCAAGTAATAATATTCCAAGCGATAGCACCGCTAAGTGCGCCAAATATCACAGCATTATTAACTATGTTGGGATCGATAATACCTTTGCCTACAGTATCTGCCACGTGTAAGCCAAAGAATAAAAAAGCGATAAGGTTAAAGAATGCTGCCCATGCTACTGCTGCTTGTGGCGTGAGTAAGCGCGTAGAAACCATGAGTGCGATAGAGTTTGCTGCGTCGTGAAAGCCGTTCATAAAGTCGAACAAAAGAGCTACCACCACCAGCAACGCCATAATGACAATTGCGTGATCCATGTTTGCTCCTTAAATGCGCTCTAACACAACACCATGAATTACATCGGCCACGTCTTCGCAGCTATCGACTGCCTCTTCAAATAAATCATACAACTCTTTAGAACGAATCAGTGTGCGTGCATCAGACTCTTCTGCAAACAGGCGCCTCATGCCAGCACGCATCACATGATCTGCTTCGCCTTCAATGCTACTAATTTCTTCGCAAGTACGCAGAATACGCTCGGCATTTTTCATGTCTGATAGCATGACAACCGCATCGCGTACTTTTTCTGAAGCGCGCAATAATATTTGACCAAGCGCCACCATCTCTGGAGTGAAATTAGAGTGGCCGTAAATTTTCGCGCTTTGCGGAATCGCTTCCATGTAATCGATGATGTCATCAAGTGCCATAGCAAGCTCGCGAATTTCTCGACGATCAAACGGGGTGATATAGGTTTTATGTAGCGAGATTAAAATTTCTTTGGTGTATTCGTCTGCTTGCGATTCTATGCGACGAATTTCGGCGAAATGCTCTTCAAATTTATCCGCTTCATTGACTGCTGTCATCATTGCCAATACTTTAGAGCCAGTCACGGCCGATTCAGCCAGCTTGTTGAATAAATCAAAGTAATTATCACTGCGCGGTGTAATTGCTGACATTAACCGACTAAAAACACCACTTGCCATAACTGTCTCTCCCAAGAACTATATTATTGTAATAAAAATGTCACATTATTAATGTGTGTAAGTTTAACTGCACGCAGTAAAATCCGCGAGTATTTATCACTAATTCTTTTAAAATGTTTAATCAAAAAATCCATGCGGTATAATCATGTTTTAAAGCAAGATAGTCATCATCATGGAAGCCGAACAACTCAACATTATTACCAACCGCCTTGCCGATTTAAGCGAGCGTTATATCGCGCTTCGGGGGTATCTTTGACTTTGACAATAAAAGCCAAAAACTAGAAGAAGTAAACGGTTTATTAGAGGATCCTAAAATTTGGGATAATGCCGAAAACGCACAAAAATTAGGCAAAGAAAAACGCGCGCTTGAATTGGTGGTACTTAATTTGCAAAGTCTTGAGGCTGGCATTAAAGATAGCCGAGAGTTGTTCGATATGGCGCGTGAAGAGAATGACGACGACACGTTATTAAG
>JANXWL010000158.1 GCA_025351225.1 Methylotenera sp.
TTGCCAGCAAATGCACGGCAATTCGGTCTATTTCATCCCATTCAAAATCGGGGGCGACTAACTGCTCTTCAATAAACACTGGCGTTCTGATTGCACGTAAATCGTTTTCGGACTCAATCCAAGAAGTTTGAATAATATGAAAAGTCGTTTGCACAGTTTGAATATTAGCTAGCATGAAATAAACGCTTTATAATGATTGTTTGCCATAAACGTTAAGAAAGTATTTTCATGAACAAGTATATCGAAGTATTTGCCCGTATTTTACTCGCACAGATTTTTTTAATTGCAGTATTGATCACTCTTTCGCAAATCACCAGCAACCCAGATGGCTACCAAGCATACACCGCCTATTTGGCTGCGCATGGCTTAGTAGCCTTTTTTGCACCGCTGACCATTTTTATTCAACTGGTATTCGGATTAGGTTTACTACTAGGGTTTAAAACTAAAATTTGCGCTTATGTACTAGCGGTTTATGCAATTTTTATTGCGCTATTTATGAAACTGCAAGAAATAAATGGCCTCATTTTAACGCTGCAATACCTCGCCATTGCAGGCGGTTTAATCATGGTGGCTTTACACGATAAAATGGCTTGCAGCCTAGATAATCTTAAAAAATAACCGACTGTTCAATGTTAAAAGCGGCTCTAAATTACAATATTGGCGTCGCTTTTAATTGAAGTTAAGCTTACTCAAATTCCAATGCAGGGTACAGTATATTCACATTGCGGCGGTTGGCAATATCAAACAACAGCCACTTATCTTTTTCGCCCGCCGCGGCGGTATCCATCGCCTCAGTCATACTTTTACCCGCTTTAATATTGGCGCGAATATCAGTTAACACGGCATTTAAATAGTGTTGTTCATTATTTAACGCCGTTACCCAATCTTTGGTAAATGGCCCGTGGCCAGGCACTACTTGTTTTACAGGGTAAGTTTTTAGTGTATCAATCACTGTAATTAAGCCTTTAATATCGCCTTCTAACACTGGCGTGCGCTCTATAAACAACAAATCTCCAGTAAATAATGTGCTGGTTTTGCTGTCGATTACTGAAATATCTGTATTGGTGTGCGCATTAGGATAGGGCGTTATTATTAATTTGCGGTCACCCAAATCTAAATCGGTTGGCTCTTTTATCATGATAGTGGGTAACACTATTTCACTGCCTTTGGCGTCATTGCCCATGTATTTTACATTTAATTTGTCATAAGCTTCTTTACGCAATTGCATGGCAGTTGCGAGTTTCTCATGGCCGACAAATTGTGCTTTTACTTCATCTGGGCTTCTTGGTAAAAATGCAGCATTACCAAAAATATGGTCAGGGTGTACGTGCGTGTTAATCACATACAAAATAGGTTTATCAGTCACCTTTTTAATGGCATCACGTAAATTGTTGCCCGTTTTAAAGCTGCCGCCCGTGTCAATCACCGCCACGCCCTTACTGCCCACCACAAAGCTTATATTACAAATGTCGCCTTGATAGCCTGTATCAATATCCAAATGTTGACCGTGATGTACATAAATACCATTGCCCAGCGACTCTATTGCAAAATCATTTTGCGCCGTTTGTGCGTGTGCACAGGCTAACATCATTAATACACTAAGGCTTATCATTAAAAATCGCATCTAGTATTCTTTCTGCTCATGTTATTCATTACAATAGTGTAATATTTTCACATTATGCGCTGTGATGCTTATCACACAAGCTTTTTTATATTTAAGGATATTACGATGAATAATGCCCCAACAGGTTATACCAAAATGGCAGTAATACTGCATTGGCTAATTGCGCTGGGCATATTTGGTATGTTCGCGCTGGGTTGGTTTATGTCCGACATCCCCAAAGAAGCGCCCAAGCAATTGAGTTTTGATTTGTTCAATTGGGGTATTTATACTTGGCAAGTGCCAGAAGAAATCAGCCCACGCAGCTTTTACTTTAATGTGCATAAATCATTTGGTGTGACGATTTTTGCGTTAATCCTACTACGCATTATTTGGCGCTTAACGCACACGCCGCCTGCTTTGCTTAATTCATATAAAGCCATAGAGCGTAAACTCGCTAACGGCACACATCGTTTACTTTATCTACTCATGTTCGTGTTGCCATTAAGCGGCGTGATTATGGCTATGTATAGCAAATACGGCATTAAATGGTTTGGTATGAGCTTTATTAAAGGGCTAGACAACAATCCCATGCGTGAAATATATAAAAGTGCACACGAGATTATTGGCCTAATTTTACTGGCTTTCGTGGTTATTCACATACTAGGCGCGTTAAAGCATAAGTTCATTGATAAAGACGATACGCTAAATCGCATGTCACTAAAATAGCAAAAAGCCCGCAATTGCAGGCTTTTTTTATGATCAATTCTTACTGATGATATTGCTGACTATGTTTTCTAACGGCTTCTAACATGGCTGCTGCGTTCTCGGGTGGTGTCCATTGGGTAATACCGTGGCCTAAGTTAAATACGTGGCCATCACCTTTGCCATAACTAGCAAGAATACTCACGACTTCTTTTTCAATCGCTGCTGGTGTACTGAGTAAGATCGCTGGGTCTAGGTTGCCTTGCAAGGCTACTTTATCGCCTACACGTTCACGGGCCTCACTAATATCTACCGCCCAATCTAAGCCCAAACAATCAGCGCCAACTTCGGCTTGCGCCTCTAGCCACAGCGCGCCACCTTTGGTGAATATTGTGCATGGCACTTTTCGGCCATCGTTATTTTTGGTTAAACCTGCCACAATTTTTTGCATGTAATTGAGTGAAAACTCAATGTAAGCGTTATGCGAAAGCGCGCCACCCCACGAATCGAATATCATGACCGCTTGTGCGCCTGCGGCAATTTGTGCGTTGAGGTATTGAATCACTGTTTGCGCATTGGTTTCTAAAATATGGTGCAATAAATCAGGCCGCGCATAAGCCATTTTTTTTGTGTTTAAAAAATCGGTACCGCCTTTACCTTCCACCATATAAGTGGCCAATGTCCACGGGCTACCGCTAAAGCCGATAAGCGGCACGCGGCCGTTAATGGTTTTGCGAATCTGCGCCACTGCATCAAATACATATTGTAGCTTGGCCATATCTGGCACCTGCAAAGCTTTAATCTCAGCTTCTTCGCGTAATGTGCGCTCAAATTTTGGGCCTTCGCCTTCTTCAAAATATAGGCCTAAACCCATCGCGTCTGGCAGAGTAAGAATGTCTGAAAATAGAATCGACGCATCCAGCAGCGGATAGCGATCGAGTGGCTGCATGGTCACTTCAGTCGCAAAATTAGGGTTTTTACACAAATCTAAAAAACTGCCTGCAGTCTTGCGGCTAGCACGATATTCTGGCAAATAACGCCCAGCTTGGCGCATCATCCACACAGGCGTGTAGTCAGTTGGTTCGCGGTTTAAAGCGCGAAGAAAGGTGTCATTTTGTAAGTTTGTCATTTTTTAGCCACAGGGTGCACAGAGAACACCGGGATGCGCATTGAAAAATTTGGGTTTCTCTGTGACCCCTGTGTTCTCTGTGGCTTAGATTTATCTAGGTAATGTTGAACTGCCCATCAAGAACTCATCCACAGCCCGTGCTGCTTGGCGTCCTTCACGAATCGCCCATACCACCAATGACTGGCCGCGACGCATATCGCCTGCAGCAAATACTTTGTCTTTATTGGTTTTATAGCAACCGGTGCCATCAGTTGTGGCTTTAGCATTACCGCGCGCATCTTTTTCCACCCCAAACGCTTCTAACACTTTTTGCATGGGCGATACAAAGCCCATCGCCAGCAATACTAAATCAGCTTTTATCGTGAATTCTGAATCGGCCACTTCAACCATTTTTCCATCAATCCACTGTACTTTTGCGCCAACTAAATGCGTTACTTTACCATTTTCACCGATTAGCTCTTTAGTCGTAATCGACCAATCGCGGTTCGCGCCTTCTTCATGGCTACTAGATGTACGTAATTTTAATGGCCAATTTGGCCAAACTAGCTCTTTATTTTCTTTAGCTGGCGGTTGTGGCATCAACTCAAACTGCGTGATGCTTAATGCGCCATGACGGTTGCTGGTGCCAACGCAATCAGACCCAGTATCGCCGCCGCCAATCACAACCACGTGTTTATTAGTCGCCATTACTTGGTTAGCCACTTTGTCACCTGCGACCACTTTGTTTTGGGCAGGTAAAAAATCCATTGCATACATCACGCCATCAAGCTCACGGCCTTGCACGGGCAAATCGCGCGGATG
>JANXWL010000159.1 GCA_025351225.1 Methylotenera sp.
AAAGCGCTTGCAGGCTCAATTTGTACCAGCTCTTCGTCAAGCTCACCAAATGCATCGGCAGGTTGTAAATCCACCGTCACCACATCGCCCACATTTTTGCCGTGCATCGCTTCTTCTACTTTTGGAAAAATATTATCGTAACCACCATGCAAGTAAGAAACAGGTTCCGCGCTGCTTTCTAGCACTTCTCCGTCGCTATTTTTAAGTTGGTAAGTCATTGTTACAACAGTGTTCATTGCGATTTGCATCGTGTTCGACATAAGTGCAGTCCTAAGCTGGTTTTATATTAAAAATTAAGATATAAGTTTAATCTATTTTTGTGATTTAGCTAAATGCTTGTATGAAATTTAGGCCTAGCGACCACGACCACCGCTTCTATGCGGGCTACCAGAGTTGTTGTTGGTGTTTGCATTTGGTCTGCCAGTATTGCCTTGGTTAGCATTGCGATTATTCGGATTGCGATTTTGCGGCTTAGGCGCAAACAGTGGCGTTTGCGGCATGGCTTGATGGCGTGCCGCCTCTGACATTGGCTTGTTAGCGTTGTTTTGAGCCGAGTGTTGAGTCGAGTTTTGAGCCGAGTTTTGATTGTGCCTAGGTTGCTGCCCTTGATTACGACTAGCATTTTGGCCATTGCTAGCGCTATTATTCGTGCCTTGCCTAGAACTATTATTGGCGCGCTGCTGTTGGCCTTGGCCATGCCCACGCGGCGGTCTGCCATGGGTTTGGGTAGAGCGCGGTGCTTCGGGTTCTGGCTTGTCAGAAGGCGTAAATCCTTCTACCTGTACTTTCGGTATTTCGCGCTTAATCAGCTTTTCAATATCTTTTAAAAACTTTAATTCTTCGCGGTCAACTAATGAAACTGCCGCGCCACTGCTGCCTGCGCGACCAGTACGGCCAATGCGATGCACATAATCTTCTGGCACATTTGGTAGCTCAAAATTCACCACTTGTGGCAATTGGTCAATATCCAAACCGCGCGCGGCAATATCTGTTGCTACCAGCACGCGCATGGTGCCATCTTTAAATTGCGCCAACGCCTTGGTGCGTGCGCTTTGGCTTTTGTTGCCATGAATCGCAGCAGCCTCAATGCCGTCTTTAATCAGCTTCTCGGCAAGCTTATTCGCACCGTGTTTGGTGCGGGTAAATATTAATACTTGTTGCCAGTCGTTATGCTTGATGAGGTGACTCATTAGTTGGCGTTTATGCCCTGCCGCCACCATATGTACGGTTTGTTCTACTAATTCAGATGCAGTATTTCTGCGCGCCACTTCAACAAAGCCTGGGTTATGCAACAAACCATCGGCCAGCGTTTTAATTTCGTCAGAAAAGGTGGCAGAGAATAATAAGTTTTGGCGTTGTTTGGGCAACATGGCGAGTATTTTTTTAATATCGCGAATAAAGCCCATGTCTAACATTCTATCGGCTTCATCCAGCACCAAAATCTCCACACCGCTTAGGTCAACATTTTTTTGGTTGGCATGATCCAGCAAGCGGCCAGGCGTGGCGACTAAAATATCCAACGGTTTTTTTAAACGTGCAATTTGCGGATTAGCGTTTACACCGCCAAAAATCACTGTGCTAGTGAGCGGTAAATGTTTGCCGTAGGTTTTGACAGACTCTTCAATTTGTGCCGCCAGTTCACGCGTTGGCGTCAGCATTAAGCAGCGCGGGCGACTTTTAATTGCATCTGCATTGCGTAGGCTTTGGCTAAGAATATGCAAAATCGGCAAAGTAAAACCAGCAGTTTTGCCAGTGCCCGTTTGTGCGCCTGCTAGTAAATCGCCGCCGCTTAATACTTGCGGAATGGCTTTTGCCTGAATTGGGGTTGGTGTGGTGTAACCCGCGTCGCTAATGGCGCGTAGAATGGGTTCAGATAATCCTAACTCGTTAAAGTCAGATGTAGTTGTTTCAATAGACAATGTAAAGCTCCAGCTTGAATATTAAGCCAGCCAATTGCTTTTGAAGCAACACCAATCGAGGTGGCAAATAATAGGTCAGGTGACCAATTGAGAAAAAAGACCGCTACGCTGATTGGTTTGCGCAGGGAGAACATATTATACTGCGAATTACAATTAAAGCGAGCTTTGGTTTGTAGGTTGGCGGTGAGCGTAGCGAACTCCCCCAACGAAGCAAGAAGTATTGAAGTTCATAAAATCAATTCAGCCCAACTTACTACGAGCTAACACCAAATAGCTTTGGAATAACGAAGTAGGCAACAGCACATAAGCAGACTATAACAATAGGTTGGCGCATGACTGATTTTATACCTAAAAAATGAGATAGTATCAAGGTAAAAACGGTTGTGGCAATCAAGATAGCTATAAAGTTAAATATGCTCGATGTTATGTGTTCGACGCTTTCAGTAACTACTGGTGACAACATAATTGTCCTTTAAGGTGAAAGATAAACATCTTAAAATGCACAGATTAAGATATAACGGCTTTATAACTTTAGCACATTAATGCGGATGATTTTTCCGCCAAATCCAAGGTTCGGTTTGCTGTTTGGCATGCCATAACCCAAGCCCATTATTTTGCGCTTGTTGCTGGGCAAAGGCTAGGCTGACATCGTTTGAATAGTGCGCATAAAACCATGCGTAGCCGTTTTGCACCATGTACAGGCTAGCATCTTCGCCATGACAAACCAATTTGCCAAGTTTGCGCCCGTATTTATCTTGTCCTGTGATTTGTGCTTGAAACTCACCGTTTTCGCAAAGATTCATTAAAGCTCGGCGCGATTTTTTGCCGTAGCTTTGGTTTTTCTCTGGCGCATCTATATCGTTAATGCGGAGTTTAAATTCTTGGCCGTTATCGTTAATTTTGACGGTATCGCCATCGTAAAAATAAGTGATTTCAGCCGAAAAAGCAGTTGCGCTACAAGCCAATAGATACGCGCTCGCCAAATAGGTTGCCAAAGGCGCAATTATCAATTGCATAAAATTGAGAGAAGTAAACCTAATCCCATTATTCTTGTGAATTGAGTGAATGGCTTTTGTAAGAGGCATGACCTCGTACCGATGGTTTAATCGCGACGAGGCGACGTTCCTAAAACGCTGCATAATTATCATAATTGCTTGGCTCTAACACAGTCGGTATTGGCTCTGCATCCATATTGGGGTGGTCTTTGCTGTAATGCAGGCCGCGACTTTCTTTGCGCGAAATGGCGCTTTCAACAATCAATTCAGCCACTTGTAACAAATTGCGCAGCTCGATTAAATCGTTGCTAATTTTGAAGTTGCTATAAAACTCTTGCACTTCATCGCGCAGCATATGGATGCGATGCAGCGCGCGGCTAAGGCGCTTATCGGTGCGCACAATGCCGACGTAGTTCCACATAAAGCGCCGCAGCTCATCCCAAGTATGCGTAATCAGCACTTCTTCATCGGCATCGGTGACGCGACTTTCATCCCAAATGGGTAATGTGCTAAAAATCTGTGGTGCTGCATTTAAAATATCTTTTGCGGCAGCACGGCCAAATACCATACATTCTAGTAGCGAGTTACTCGCCAATCTATTAGCCCCGTGCAAGCCAGTACAAGCAGTTTCGCCAATCGCGTATAAGTTGCGAATATCGGTTAAACCTTTTTCATCTACCATCACTCCGCCGCAGGTGTAGTGCGCGGCGGGTACCACTGGTATTGGTTGTTTACTGATATCGATGCCAAGCTCGAGGCAGCGCGCATAAATATTGGGGAAATGTTCCTTGATAAACGCTAGCGGCTTATCACTAATATCTAAATAGACGCAATCGAGGCCACGCTTTTTCATCTCAAAGTCAATCGCACGGGCTACTACATCACGCGGTGCGAGTTCTTCACGTGCATCATGTTCTGGCATAAAGCGCGTGCCATCGGGCAGTTTGAGTAAACCGCCTTCCCCGCGCACCGCCTCACTAATTAAAAATGATTTAGCGTGCGGATGAAATAAACAAGTAGGATGAAACTGAATGAATTCCATATTGGCCACGCGGCAACCCGCGCGCCAAGCCATGGCGATGCCATCGCCCGTGCTGACATCTGGATTGGTAGTATATAAATATACTTTGCCCGCGCCGCCTGTAGCCAGAACGGTTTGTTGAGCGGCGATAGTGATAACTTTACCAGTTTGGTTATCTAGCACGTAAGCGCCTAGGCAGTGGTTTTCTTTAGCAGACGTATTGATTTTGCAGGTTGTAATCAAGTCAACCGCAATATGATTTTCTAAAATAACAATATTTTCGTGCTCACGTATTTTTTGCGCCAAGGTTTTTTGCACGGCGCGACCAGTCGCGTCGGCCACATGCACAATGCGGCGCTGGCTGTGGCCGCCTTCGCGGGTTAAGTGCAAACCACTGTTATCGGCCTCCCGCGTAAATTCTACGCCCTGGTTAATCAGCCATTCAATCGATTCGCGCGCCTTGGTCGCCACTAAGCGCGTGATTTCGGTATCGCACAGGCCTGCGCCAGCTACTAGCGTATCTTGAATATGTTCTTCGATGCTGTCTTCGTTATTCACTTCACTATTCAAAACTGCCGCAATGCCGCCCTGCGCCCAGCTGCTGGCACTATCACTTACTTCGCGCTTACTCACAATGCAAACGCGCTTAGTATCGGCCACTTGTAAGGCCATGGTAAGCCCTGCGAGGCCACTGCCAATAATTAAAATATCAAATTCTTGTGTCATCAATCGTGCATATTAAGTGAACTTATCACAGTTTATCTGTGTCTTTAAATCAGTGCTAGCAATTATAAAAGTTAAATGTTTGCTAGTGATGGTTAGCAGATTAAAGTTGGGAGACTACTGATGTTGCAAACGAAGAATATTGAAGCTTTAACCCGCACGAGCTTTGTTGCGCCCGCTCCGCAAGCGTATAATGTGATAAAGAATAATACGCTAGATAATTTGAATGATTTGGGGAGCAGTACAGTAATGGCGGATAAGCCAATTGATCCACCTAGTGGCCTTGTAAGTGCTAGCGGTAGTGCGGGTAATCGCGAGCTAGATCAGGTGTTAGTTACGCGCGCACAGCAAGGCGACAAAAAAGCCTTTGGCTTACTGGTAGAAAAATACCATCGCAAACTTGGGCGTCTACTTGGGCGCATGATTCGCGATCAAGCCGAGGTGGAAGACGTAGTGCAAGAGTCATTTATTAAAGCGTATCGCGCGCTACACAACTTTAGAGGCGATAGCGCGTTTTACACTTGGCTATATCGTATTGGTATTAATACGGCGAAAAACTACTTGGTTTCGATGGGCAGACGCCCACAAGTAATGCAAGAAGTTGAAATTGAAGACGTTGAAAACTTTGATGATGGTGGTGAAATGCGTACCACTGACACGCCAGAAACAGCCATGATGACCAAGCAAATTGCGCAAATGGTTAATGACACGGTAGCAAACTTACCCGAGGAGCTACGTACCGCAATTACGCTGCGCGAGATTGAGGGTTTAAGTTACGAAGAAATTGCAACTTTAATGCAATGCCCAATTGGCACTGTGCGTTCACGAATATTTAGAGCACGAGAAACAATTTCAGAAAAATTACGCCCTTTAGTCGATGCTAAAGAAGGCAAGCGCTGGTAAAGAAGTAGTTAGATTTATATTGAGGTTAATAAAATGAAAGATCAATTATCTGCATTAATCGATGGTGAGTACGATATTAGCGACTCTGAACATTTGATTACGTCGGCCAAATCGGGCGGTGAGATGAAAAACTGCTGGGCGCATTACCATTTAATTGGCGATGCAATGCGTGGTGATGGCGTAATGAGCAATGACTTTAGCCGCCGTGTGATGGCTGCCCTAGATGCGGAGCCAACTGTGTTAGCACCAAATGCCACTACTGTAAGTTTGCAAGCAAACCAGCAATCAGATTACAAAAAAATCACTAAACAATCGACTAAACTTTGGTCGGTGGCGGCTTCAGTGGCTGCGGTGATGTTTGTGGGCGTGATGATGTTTCAGCAACAATTTAGCCAAACAGAACAACTAGCCCCAGTTGAGATTGCGCAAAGCATACCAACCGAATACTTACAGGCACACCAAGCTGCGGCGCCTAGCAGTGCTGCTTATTATATTCAAAACGCTAGTTATGCCGAGTCTAAAAAGTAATGTTGCAATTTAAAAACGCGCTACGGTTTTGTATATTAGGCTTCGGCGTATTTAGTTTAAGTATATTCAGTATTAGTTGCATTGCGGCAGATGATGCTTGGCTGGCACTTCAAAAGACGGCTTACGCCGCACGCGAGCTTAATTACCAAGGCGTATTTGTTTATCAAAATGGCAAACAATCACGTTCTGTGCAAATTACGCACATGAATAACAACGGTCAAGAAATGACCCGTAACTTGGTGCTAGATAATGGTGCCCAAGCTGGCCAGCCCCGCGAAGTATATAGCCAAGGTAATGATATTTTAATCGTTCGCCCCAAAAATGAAAAAATGGTGATAGAAAAACGCCGTGGTCAAAATCTGTTCCCCGCCATGTTACCAACTGATTTGCAATCACTTAAAGCCAGTTACAATACGCGCGTACTAGCCACTGAGATGATTGCAGGACGTGGTGCGCAAGTGATTGAGTTAATTCCAAATGATACGTTTCGCTATGGCTATAAAATTTGGGCAGATGCTGAGTTTGGTTTGCTGCTTAAAATGACTTTATTAGACAGTAAAAAGCAAACCTTAGAGCAAATTGAATTTACGCAATTAAGCATGCTCAATTCGCAAGACGCGAACTGGTTTCAGCCAAAAATTGATGTTAAAAAGAATTATGTAACTGAAGATGTGTCCGCTGTTAATCACGTGGATACCAGTTGGATAGTGGCTGAGCTGCCAACAGGGTATGTAAAAGTTGACCATGTCACCCTGAATTTGCCAGGCAAAACTACGCCCGTCGATCAAATGATATTTTCGGATGGTATTGCCTCGGTTTCGCTGTTTATTGAGCCCATCACAAAGGGCATGCACCCTAAAATGGGGCACATGCTGATAGGTTCAACTAATATTTGTGCCAATGTGATTGATAGCTACCAAATCACCGTGGTGGGTGAAGTACCCGAAGCCACGGTAATGCAAATTGCTAAAGCAGTTACTTTTAAAAAACAAACCGCTTTAAAATAAATTAAAATAGTGTAATTAAAACTATAAGATAGAAGCAGAATGATAGAAGAACGTGCAGTCATCCTCTCGCTGCAAAGCGAAGCGCTAGAAACTGAATCCCCAATAACAGAGTCCTTTGTAACCCTAGAAATAGAGCGCAAAACCGCTTGCGGTTTGTGTGGTCAAACGCGCGGTTGTGGTAATTCTATTTGGGGAAAATTATTTGCGCACAACTCAAGCGCATTTAAAGCGCAAAATCGTATCAACGCAAAGGTAGGTGACAGCGTTATAGTAGGCATTAACGAAAGCGCACTGTTGAAAAGTGCTGTGTTGCTTTATATTGTGCCACTTGCAGGTTTATTTATTGGCGCCATATTAGCTTCACACTTTAAACAAACTGATGGCAGTGCCATGCTAGGTGCATTACTAGGTTTGGGGCTAGGCTTGTTATGGGTAAAAGGTCATACCGCATCAAGCCGCTATTTTAGGTTGCAACAACCCGTTATTTTAAGGTTGGCAGATAATTAAGAAAATGCTATAAAATTTTGTTAAGTGTTTGGTTTAAATAAGGAGTTTAGATGTTAAAAAGTTGGATTTCTGTTGTATCAGTTGCCTTGACATTGTCGCTTAGCAGTTTTATGCAAAGTGCTGTTGCTGGTAACTTACCTGATTTTACTGAGCTGGCCGAAAAACATGGCCAAGAGGTAGTCAATATTAGTGTGACACAAGTGGTGCATAACGCTGGTACTGGCGCTATGCCGTTTCCTGGTATGCCTGATGACGAAGATATTCCTGAATTTTTTAAACGTTTTGGTATTCCCGGTATGCCCGGTATGCCTGGCCAAGGCGGCCAAGGCGGCCAAGACGGTGGACAAGATTACAAATCGCAATCGCTAGGTTCTGGGTTTATTATTAGCGCAGATGGCTATATTTTAACTAACGCACACGTGGTGAATGAGGCCGATGAAGTACTGGTAAAGCTATCTGACAAGCGCGAATTTAAAGCCAAAATTATAGGCGCAGATAAACGCACCGATGTTGCTTTAATTAAAATTGAAGCAACCAACCTACCCAAAGCGACTATTGGCGACCCAGCCGCGCTAAAAGTAGGCGAGTGGGTGGCAGCCATTGGCTCACCATTTGGCCTAGAAAACACCATGACGGCGGGCATTGTCAGTGCAAAAGGTCGCGCGCTGCCGCAAGAAAACTTTGTGCCATTTATTCAAACTGATGTGGCGATCAACCCAGGTAACTCTGGTGGCCCGCTCTACAATTTACGTGGCGAAGTGGTTGGCATAAACTCACAAATTTACAGCCGTAGTGGCGGTTCTATGGGCTTATCGTTCAGCATTCCCATTGACGTAGCGATTGATGTTTCTAATCAGCTAAAAGCCAGCGGAAAAATTACGCGTGGCTGGTTGGGCGTAGCGATTCAAGAGCTGACCAAAGAGCTTGCCGAATCTTTCGGTATGAAAAATAACAATGGCGCACTAATCGCAAATGTTGAGAAAAATGGCCCTGCCGATAAAGGTAACTTAGAGGCTGGTGATGTGATTACCAAATTTGATGGCAAACTGATTACCAGCTCAAACGATTTGCCACGTGCTGTTGGTGCAACCAAACCTGGTAAAGTAGTTCCAGTAGAAATTGTGCGCAAAGGTGCAGTTAAAACTCTAAAAGTGGGCGTAGGCGAAATGCCTAATGACCCCAACGATGCTGCTCCTGCCGCTAAGCCCGCGCCTAAGATGGAGGCCAATAAAATTGGCTTAACGCTGAAAGACTTAACGCCGCCACAAAAGAAAAAGCTAAATGGTAAAAACGGCTTATTAGTGGCAGAAAGCACAGGTGCCGCTGCGCAAGCAGGCATTCGTCGCGGTGATGTGATATTGGGTTTAAACAATAGTGAAACGCAAAGTGTGGAGACATTTAATAAGCAAATTAACGCAGTGCCAGCAGGTAAAACAATCGCAGTACTGGTTCAGCGTGGAGAAAGTACGCTGTATGTACCAATTAAAATTACTAAGTAGTTAGCACTATAAAATAAAAAATCCGCGCATGCTTAAAGGTATGCGCGGATTTTTTGAGCAAAACAAGCTAAAATAATTAAGTCTTGCAAGCCACACTGACCACACGGCGTTGAATCAGCCAGTTTTCTAAATGGTCGGCGGTGTAAAAGCCATGCGGACATATCGCTTGCGCCTCTTGCCTGCACTCATTCCAAGTTAAAAAACCACTGCAAGTTAGCTCTGTCCATTCGTGCGAATCTATTTTGGCTAATTGCGTATGCGCAGCGCAGCCAAATAGCATGGTGGTAATTGTTGCAACTAAAGTTGTTTTGAATACGGACATTTTAAACATTTAGTAAACTCCTCATTAAAGTTTGTGTTGTTGAATTACTGTTAAATCATCAATAATTTGCTGCGAGTGGCGCGAGGTATCTACGCTTAAATATGTTTTCTGCAAAATGCCGTCAGGGCTGATTAAAAATGTATAACGTTTGGCAATTTTAATAAAAACAAAATTGGTCAATGCGCCGTATTGACTGGCTACTGAGCCATCTTTATCACTTAATAATGGAAAAGGTAGTTTATATTTTTTGGCAAATTCAAAGTGACTATTGCCGTTATCAACGCTCACTCCCACTACTTTTGCGCCAAGTTTTTCTAGCTTATGTAAGTCGTCCCTAAAGCTGCAAGCCTCTTTGGTGCAGCCTGGGGTGTCATCTTTAGGGTAAAAATACAGCACTACCCAGTTGCCCTGCAAGCTGGCCAAACTCAGCATTTCACCTTTAGCATCGGGCAAATTAAAGTTGGGGGCTTTATCGCCAATTTTTGGTGTAGTTGCCGCCATACTAACACGGCTAAAACTTAGCAATGCAATCAGCAAAATGGCAGTGTAAAATAGAATTTTCATTAATATCATCTCATTCAATAATACATCAGATAGCTACTGACTTAAATAGTTGCGCGTGGCGACAACAGTTTAAATAGTTGTATATGGCTGCTATATCAAATCAGAAATATGAGAAAATAACGGCTGCTTAATTGATAAGCTCGTCACAATTAGCAAACGCCCTCGTAGCTCAGTGGATAGAGCTCTCCCCTCCTAAGGGAGAGGTCACACGTTCGATTCGTGTCGAGGGCGCCAAATATCAATCCAAATCAGTCCAAGACAGTCCTAAAAACCCTTTATTTACTTGATGTTACGCAATATAACTGTCCAAATTAGACCAAGCCAATCCATTGACATCCAGCTAAAATTAGTATAAAAAGTGTATAAAAATCGGATATACAACTAATTTTTATACTAATTTGGGTGAGAATGGCTACAGAACTGCTCAGCGACAAGGAAATAGGTAACTCAAAGCCTACTAACAAACCATTCAACTTAAAAGATGGTAACGGTCTATTCGTGCTTGTTCACCCTAACGGCTCTAAATACTTTCAGCTAAGGGCAACTGTCAACGGCAAACAAAAACTTATTCAGCTTGGCGTGTATGGTGTCGTTACGCTAGTCAAAGCTAGAGAGCTGGCTCGTGAAAAAAGAGCGCAAATATTTGAGGGCTTAGATCCCGTTACCGAAAAGAAAATTAAAAAGGCCGCCTCGTTACTTTCCGCCAATGCTACGCTAGAGGTTGTTTATACCGATTGGCTTGCTGACAAAAAGCACATATCACCTTCATATCACAAAAAAATAAGCGCAACGTTCAAAGCCAATGTATTGCCTAGGCTTGGTGCAATACCCATAAACCTGATTACGCCGCCGCTCATCAAAAGCACGTTGAAAGTGATGGAAGCGCGGGGCAGTATTACAATCGCCAAAAAGACTAAGGCGTGGTTAAAAGAGATTTTCGACCATGCGACTGAATCGGGTTTACGCGAGGGTGATAACCCTGCTAGTGTGGTTAAGATTAAAACACCACATGAAAAACAAAATTACCCATCATTAAAAAATAGATTAGATGCGGGTGAATTTATGCGCCGCTTGCTTGAGTATGGTGGCCGCCGCGAAACTATCATCGCTATTCAATTGCTTATGCTGACAGGTGTTAGGCCAGGAGAGCTTAGGCTTGCAAGCTGGCATGAGTTTAACTTTGATGATGCTACATGGGCAATACCAAAAGAGCGTATGAAAATGCGTAAACCTCACGTGGTAATGCTCTCAAAACAAACGCTAGCGCTGCTTAAACAGCTTAAAAC
>JANXWL010000165.1 GCA_025351225.1 Methylotenera sp.
CCGCAAAAAGGCCATGTAGCGTATGAAAGCGCTTATGAGCTAACCCTTAAAAATGCTAAAAAAGAGAAAGTAACAGTGACCGTGCAAGAGCCGATTAGCGGTGATTGGATGATTGTGAATGAAAGTGCACCACACACCAAAGCCAATAGCCACTTGGCTGTCTGGAAAATCGACATTCCTGCAGAAGGCAAAACCACGCTAACGTACAGAGCACAAGTAAAGTATTAATTACTTATTTTTTAGCAATTTTATATGCTCTGCAAGCCTCATGGATACTGGCTTGCAGAGCATGTGCCTTTTAATGAAATGAACCAATTACTATGAAATTCGTATTGTGAAATTCGGCACACTTTATTTAATTCCTGTAACACTGGGTGACGACAATATTAATGCGGTCTTGCCGCCCAATGTTGTGACGCAAACACAAAAACTAGAACACTTTGTGGTGGAAAATGAAAAATCTGCGCGGCAGTTTTTAAGTTTAATCAAACCACTCAAACCCATTCGCGAGCTTCAACTTGAATTGTTGAACGAACATACTGATGACAAAAACCTACCAAACCTACTCAAACCCCTCCTGGCTGGATACGATGTTGGCTTAATGAGTGAGGCAGGTTGCCCTGCGGTGGCCGACCCGGGGGCGAAATTGGTGGCGTTGGCACATCAGAGAGGCATTCGCACAGTGCCGTTAACAGGCCCTAGCGCGATTTTATTGGCGCTGATGGCATCTGGTCTTAACGGACAGAGCTTTGCGTTTCTAGGATACTTGCCAGTGGATAAAGCAGCACGTGCGACAAAACTGAAAGAAATCGAAAAACGCGCACAAACGCATAAAGAAACGCAAATCTTTATCGAAACGCCCTACCGAAATATGCAAATGCTGGAAGCGTTGCTAAGCACTTGCCACGCCAATACCCGCCTGTGTATTGCCTGCCACGTCAGTTTGCCAGATGAAATGATTGTGACGAAAACGATTAACAGCTGGAAACAAGGTGCGTTGCCAGACTTGAATAAAAAACCGACAGTGTTTTTATTATTGGCTTAGGTACTATAACTATATGATTAAGCTCATAATTAGGATGCTTCTCCAAAATAACTCAGATTCTCAAAGGAGTCATATACATTGTCTGAAGATACAACACCATTAATTTCAAAAACAGCATTTAGTTGCCCACACTGTGGTGCGTATACTACACAGAGCTGGTTTCAGTTATTCGCTGACTCTTATAGTGAAGAACATAGAACACCAACAATTCCAACATCAGAGATGATTGATAGATTTAAGTCTGCGAAGGATACTCCACAGGAGTCCAAAGAAAATCTGCTTGAATGGGGCAGAAAAATGTCAGCGGGAAAGCCGTTTTTCGAAAAAAACAAAGACACTCTTTATAGTAAACCTGTGGTTCATAACTGTAACATTTCTAAATGTTACAACTGCAAAGAGATCACTATTTGGATTTATGACCAAATAGTTTACCCAAATACAAAAATTAACATCAAACCCAACAAAGACCTTCCTGAACATATTCGACGACTTTTTGAAGAGGCTAGAGAAATAGTTAGTTATTCTCCAAAAGGCTCTGCTGCATTGCTTCGACTATGTGTCCAGTATCTTTGCATTGAGTTGGGTGAAAAAGGCAAGAATATAGACGATGATATCGCCAGTTTAGTTGCAAAAGGGCTGAATCCTCTTGTTCAGCAAGCGCTAGATGTAGTCCGTGTTGTAGGCAATGAATCTGTTCATCCTGGTGAAATAGATATTAATGACAACAAAGAAATCGCAATAAAGCTGTTCGGGTTAGTGAATTTGATTTCTGAACAAATGATTACACATCCAAATGAAGTGAAAGCACTTTATTCTGATTTACCTAAGAAAAAACTAGAGGGAATTGAAAAACGCAATGCAAAAGCCAAAGGTGAAAATTAACGAATGCAGTTATTTCAATAAAGCCCTCACCGGCGCATAACTCAGCCGATGTTGCGGGCAAATGCCATGTGCCTGCAAAGTCAATAGATGCGCGGCCGTTGGGTAGCCTTTGTGCTTTGCAAAGCCATACTGCGGATAAACTTTATCTAATTCATACAACTCTGCATCGCGCGCGACTTTGGCTAAAATAGACGCAGCAGAAATGGCTTGCACTTTGCTGTCGCCCTTCACAATCGCCTCGCACGGCAAGCTGATTTTCGGGCATTTATTGCCATCGACTTGCACCAAGTCCGGAATAACGTTGAATTGCGCTTGCATGGCATCTATAGCGCGCGTCATCGCTAACAAACTTGCTCGCAGAATATTGATTTCGTCTATCTCTTGGCAGGTGCAACTGGCAATGCCCCATGCCAGTGCTTTGGTTTTAATTTCACCACTTAAAAAATCACGCTTTTTTTCAGAGAGTTTTTTAGAGTCTGCCAAGCCAATAATGGGATTATTAACATCCAGTATTACCGCCGCCGCATAAACACTGCCTGCTAACGGGCCTCGCCCTGCCTCATCTACGCCGCAGATTAACATTTTATAAATAACTCAACACGACTTCAGCCGCTTTTTTGGCGCTATTTTGCCTTAAGTTGTGGTGAATAGTGGTGAACTCTTGTTTGATTTCTTTTAAATAGGCATCATCACTAAGCAAACGAGCGACGGCATCAGCCAACTTTTGCGGTGTAGCCTCGTTTTGCAGTAGCTCTGGCACTAAAAACTTGCCTGCCAAAATATTGGGTAGCCCTACATAAGGCTGGTAGCGCATACGCTTAAGTATTTGCCAGCTAATAGCAGGCATACGGTAAGTAATCACCATCGGCTTCTTCAGCAACGCCGCCTCTAGCGTGGCGGTGCCAGAGGCAACAATCACAATATCGGCAGCTTCCATAGCATCGTGCGCATGGCCGAATAGGATGTCTAAATCTAGCGTTTCTATTTGTTCATTATCATTATTAAGACTGGCCTGATTGTGGGCAATGTTGTTGTAGAGCGCGGTTTCAAACAATTGGCGGGTTTCACGCGTTATCAAAGGGACGATACATTTAACGCTGGCGAACTTAACACCAGCAAACTGCAAGTTTTTATATTCTTTGCTGATGATTTGTGCGGTTTTAATCAGCAAATCGGCATGTT
>JANXWL010000012.1 GCA_025351225.1 Methylotenera sp.
GTAATACTCGCGCGCACAATTGCAGTTTGATCTTGGCTGCGCATGCTGGGCAGCATGGCAATGACTTTGCCACTTGCGGCAAGTCCTTTTAATTGTACTAAAGCACCTTTTTGAATATTGCTTTTTTTAATATCGGCAAGTGGCACATGCACTTCTACCCACAACGGGTTTAGTTGCGCTATTTTAATTAATGGCATGGTCGAGTCTACACGCTGGCCTTGCGCCACCATTAGCTCTAACACCGTGCCAGAAATAGGTGCTGTTAATGCAATGCCATTTTGAAGGCGGCCGCTTTTAGTGGCACCATCGGACATACCAGAAAGTTTAAGCAATTGTTGCTGCTCGTTTTGCAGCGCCAAGGCTTCACGGTGAGCACTTTGGCTAGCCTGCAAACGTTTTTCAGCAATAATGCCCTCTTTAAATAAGGCGGTATCGCGATCTAGCGATTGCTTAGCTAAGCGACTTTGCGATTGGCTTTGCAAATAACTGCGCTGCAGAGTAATGAGTTCTGGGCTGCTAATTTGCGCCAATACTTGGCCGCGTTTAACGGCTTGGCCTGTTGTTACGCTAAGCTGATTGATTAAGCCTGCATGCGCCGTGCTGACCACACGCACCTGATTAATTGGCACTACTACTTCGGCAGGGTAAGCTTGTGTTGAAGCTTGGCCTGCGCTTATATTGCTAGCTTGCAAACTACTGGTTTTAACGCCAAGATTTTTTTGTTGCAAGGCAGACATTTTGATAGTTTCTGCTGCCAATAATTGGCTATAAAAAAACAAGCTTAATAGGCTTAATACAATTTTACTCATGGTAATTCTCCTACTGCTTGGTTGTAGCGCGCAGTGTTCCAAAGTTGTTGAATTTGTTGATTTATTAAGCTGCGCTCAGCATTAAATGCTTGCGCTTGTACACGCAGTAAATCGATTAAATCGAGCTCGCCCAGCTGAAATGCCTTACGTGTAACGCTTAAGCTTTGTTGCGCAATGATATTTTGCTGCGTTAATACGCCCAACTGTGCTGTGCCGACTTCCAAATTATGTTCAGCCTCGTGCATGGCTGCAGCCAGTAATAATTTTAGTTTGCTTAAATTAGCTTGGCTTTCGGCATATTGCATTTCTGACGCCGCTTGTAATGGCGCATTGCGCGTTGCAGATTGCAAAGGAATGCGCAAAGTAATACCCAAGCTGCTGTTGTACTGGGCATCGCTTGCGCCACGCAAACTGCGTGTGCTAATAGTCACCATAGGATTATCGCGATTTTCGATACGCACTAAATTACGTTGCTCGGCACTCAGGGCAATTTTACTACTAGCGTCAATCAAAGCTGGGTGCGCTTCTTGCACATCTGTTTTGGCCGATTTAATCTCAGTAAACTCGGCAGGCATCATGCTTAAACCGGTTAAATTTTTATAGCGAAATTTTGCATGTTGCGCTTCGGCTTCAGCATTAATGCGCTCCGATTCTGCTTGCAGCGTTTCAGTTTGGGCGATGAGTAAATCTTTTTGCGCCATGTCGCCTAAGTTAACGCGCTTTTCAATATCGCGTTGTAACTGGCTTGCAGATTCATATTTAGCATTGGCAATTTTTGCCAAACCCTGCATTAATTGTAAATCCCATAACGCATCACGCAGCATGCCAGCAAGTTGCAAGCGCAAATATTGTGCATCTGCGTTAAGGTTTTGGTTGGCGATATTAGCAATCGCCTCACGCGCTTTGCGCTGGCCACTAAGCCAAATAGGAAATTCCACGCCCGCCTCCCATTCAGTTTCGCCATTGCGACTTAGCAGCTGATCATTTTGATTACGTAAAATTAAGGCTACCGAACCAGGTAACAGGCTATTTGCCTGAATTTGATGTGCTTCTAGCACTAATTTTTTAGCTGCCAATAATTGGCTACTAGGGTAATTAGGCAAAGCTTTTTCAACTAAATCGTGCAGGGTGAGTGTGTTATTGATAATTAATGCGTCTTCGTGCTGCACTTCTGTAGCAAACGAAAGTGAAATATTAAAAACAACAATAAATAGCAAAATGCACACAATGTGCAATGGCTTAAACATAGAAACTCCTAATTAAATCAACTGGTTAAAATTAACCAAAAAATAAGTGTGATTTAATTAGGTAGGTGGTGCGCGGGAAGTGTAAAGCGAATAAGCAATTCGCCGATAATGTGTAGTTTGAGAATAATTTCGTAGAAATAGATTTTTGAAGTTGAACAATGGCAATACAAAACTTAATAAAACCGCCATTAAAGCAATGTCATCTGCAAAATGGACTGCTAGAGCTGTTTTAATACCATTAGCGACAGTAACTATTGCACCTATGATTTGATTTTCGCCAACATGTGTTTGACTTATCGCAGTATTAGCATTAGTTAAGTTTATGTTGCTGATTTCATCTGTATGCAAATGGAACATATGCTGTTTAAAGCTATCTAAACCAAACGCATGCGCGTGAATAAATGGCGCAACCATCTGCAAACAGACCAAACAAAATACCAAATATTTTTTTGCATTTATATACACAAAAATATTGTACTCTATATTAAGTGAAATAAAATGAATTATCGGGTTTCTTTAGCTAAAACGACATGTCGCATTTGTATTAAAAGCAGTCTGTTGTAATACAATCTTTACAAGGCTAATCAATGAAAATGCTTATTAAATAAGCTAATAAACCATTTAATCGTAATCATAACGGAACGCAATTGAAAAAAGACTATTCTATTTGGACATTACTTTCGCAAGGCCTTAAGAATCATGTCGGCTGGCAGCCCACTTGGCGCAGCCCAGAACTTAAATCCAGCTACGATGTGGTAATTATTGGTGCAGGCGGACATGGCCTAGCAACCGCCTATTACTTGGCTAAAGAGCATGGCGTTAAAAATATTGCCGTGCTAGAAAAAGGTTTTTTGGGTGGCGGCAATACTGCGCGTAACACCACCATTGTGCGTTCAAACTATTTGTGGGACGAATCTGCAATGTTGTATGAGCACTCACTAAAGCTGTGGGAAGGTTTATCTGAGGACATTAACTACAACGTCATGTTTAGCCAGCGCGGGGTGTTTAATCTAGGCCACACACTGCAAGATATGCGTGATATTGAACGCCGCGTAAATGCCAACAACTTGAATGGAATCGATGCGCTGGCACTAAATGCGAAAGAAGTAAAAGACCGCATTCCGATGATTAACATCAGCAAAAATACCCGCTTCCCGATTATGGGCGCAAGCTACCAGCCACGTGCAGGCGTGGCACGACACGATGCGGTGGCATGGGGCTTTGCGCGCGCTGCCAGCAATTACGGCGTGGATATTATTGAAAACTGCGAAGTGACGGGCATGGATATTGAGAACAGCACTATGCGTGGTTTGCAAACCAATAAAGGTTTTATCAAAACTTCGCGCGTGGGCTGTGTAACGGCTGGGCATTCGTCTGTGATTGCCAAAATGGCAGGCATTAAAATGCCGATTGAAAGCCATCCGCTGCAAGCCTTTGTTTCTGAGTCGCTAAAGCCGATTTTGGACACAGTCGTCATGTCTAACGCCGTGCATGGCTACGTCAGTCAATCTGACAAAGGAGAGCTAGTGATTGGCGCGGGCATTGACCACTACACCAGCTATACCCAACGTGGTAGCCCGCATATTATCGAACACACTGCAGCAGCGATTATAGAGTTATTCCCTATGTTTTCACGCGTGCGCATGAACCGCCAATGGGGCGGTATTGTGGATACTACACCTGATGCTTGCCCGATTATCAGCAAGACTAAAGTTGCAGGTTTATACTTTAATTGTGGATGGGGTACAGGCGGATTTAAGGCCACGCCTGGTTCTGGCAATGTATTTGCCCACACTATCGCGCATGATGCACCGCATCCGCTGAATGCTGCCTTCTCACTCGACCGCTTTCATACTGGCCATTTAATTGACGAGCATGGCGCAGCTGGCGTTGCACACTAAAGACTTGTTTGGGGATTTATTTAGGGAACCATTATGTTTGTAATCAACTGCCCACATTGCCAAGAAGCGCGCGAAGAAGAAGAGTTTCACTATGAAGGTGAAGCGTTTATTGCGCGCCCCGCCAATCCAGAAGCCGAAACCGATGACGCTTGGGGCGATTATTTATTTATGAAAAAAAATCCAAAAGGTTGGCATTGGGAAATGTGGAATCACGCCACTGGCTGCCGCAAAATTTTGGTTGCAAAACGCAATACTGCTAATCACGCCATTGCCGGTAGCTGGACATTAAGCGAAGCGCGCAAAGTATATGATAAAGAACAATACGATGCAGAACAGGCTACAAAATGAATAGCAACAATAGAATAAAACATCAGCATAGCCGCGTCGATTTAACTAAGCCGCTTAATTTTAGCTTTAACGGCAAAAGTTATATTGGCTATCAAGGCGACACGCTCGCTTCTGCGCTGCTAGCCAACGGCGTAAAAGTCATGGCGCGCAGCTTTAAATATGGTCGTCCGCGCGGTATTGTAGGCGCTTGGGCAGAAGAGCCGAATTGTTTAGTACAAATTGACGTAGGTGCAAAAACCACTCCTGATTTAAAAGCCACACAAGTTGAGTTATACGAAGGGCTTGTAGCAGGCCGCACTAGTGGCTGGCCTAGCTTGGCGTTTGATTTAAAAAGCATCGGCGGACATTTTTCGCGCTTTATGCCTGCTGGTTTTTACTACAAAACGTTTAAATGGCCAGCACAATTTTGGCCGCTTTATGAGCATATCATCCGTCGAGCGGCAGGCTATGGTTCATCACCCATTGAGGCAGATGTTGAAACTTACGATCACAAGCACCACCATACCGATGTTTTGGTGGTGGGTGGCGGTGCAACTGGCTTGCTAGCGGCCTTATTGGCGGGTCGTAGCGGCGCAAGTGTGATTTTATTAGACGACCAAAGTGAATTAGGCGGCTATTTATTATCGTCCCCAAACACCACTATTGGTGGCAAAAGCGCGATTGAATGGCGTGATAACGTTATCACCGAATTGCAAAGTTTGCCAAATGTGCAAATGTTAACGCGCACCACTGCTTTTGGCTTGCACGACATGAACATGATTCAAGCCGTGGAGTTACTGCAAGACCATTTGCCGCATAATCAGCGTAAACCTGCACAACGCCGCGAACGGCTACATCGCATTCGTGCTAGTAAAGTTGTGTTAGCGACTGGCGCGTTTGAACGACCATTAGTGTTTGGGCACAACGATGTGCCAGGCGTGATGACTGTTTCTGCAATTGCGACTTATTTCAACCGCTATGGCGTGGCCTGCGGCCAGCATGCGCTGATACTCACTAGCAACGACGGCGCTTACCAGGCTGTCGCCGATTTAGCCGCAGGTGGCTTGCAAGTAACGCTGGCCGATGTGCGCACTGAGATTAATCCCGCTTGGGATGCACGTTTTAAACAGCTGGGTATCGATGTTTATCTAGGCTTTGGCATTAGTGAAGTGTTTGGCAAGACAACAGTCACGGGCGCGCGACTAAGCAAGCTCAATCCGACAAATGCTATGCAAGAAATGTTAGCGCAAGGTGTAAAACTGCGAGTGATTAATCAAATTGATGTTGCCTGTGATATTGTTGCCAGTTCTGGTGGATTATCGCCGACTGTGCATTTGTTTTGCCACGATGGCGGCCGCCCTACTTGGAGCGACGAAAGTTTAGCCTTTGTAGTCTCTGCCAATAGCCGCGCCAATGCTGGCATTTACTGCGTTGGCGCAGTGACTGGCGTATTTGGCTTACAGGCAGGTTTAGAGAAAGCGGTTGAAACGACGAATGAAATGCTCAATTCGCTTGGAAAAAATTCAACTGCGTCAAAGCTTAATTTAACGACGAATGAAATTGCCAGAAGTCCTGCGCAAGCTATTTACCGCATTCCAACAAATAAAAAAGCCTTTGTCGACTTTCAAAACGATGTTGCCGTGACTGATATTGAGCTAGCTGTGCGTGAGAATTTTAAATCCATCGAGCATATAAAACGCTACACCGCGCTTGGTTTTGGTACCGATCAAGGCAAGCTTTCCAATGTGAACGGCTTTGCAATTTCGGCAGAATTTTTAGGCAAAACTATTCCACAAGTCGGAACTACTACTTACAGACCCGCTTACACGCCTGTGTCTTTTGGCGCACTGGCTGGCGCGCATGTGAATGACACGTTTGAGCCGCGCCGTTATACCGCCATGCAGCCAAGCCATGAAAAATATGAGGCCGAGTTTGAAACCGTTGGTAACTGGATGCGTCCTTGGTACTTCCCCAAGACAAGTGAAAATATGCATAGCGAAGACATGCATGCCGCAGTGAATCGCGAATGTTTGGCGGCGCGTAATAGCGTAGCAATGCTAGATGCATCAACCTTAGGCAAAATTGATATCCAAGGTCGCGACGTACGTGAGTTTCTAAACCGCGTTTACAGCAACGCGTGGAGCCAGCTTGCACCTGGAAAATGTCGCTACGGCTTAATGCTGAATGAGGCTGGCATGGTGATGGATGATGGCGTAACAGCCTGTATTACTGACACACATTTTTTGATGACTACTACAACTGGCGGAGCCGCTAATGTATTGAATTGGCTGGAAAAATGGCATCAAACCGAATGGCCAGAACTTGAGGTTTACATGACCAGTGTGACTGACCACTGGGCGACCGCAGCCTTGGTCGGGCCAAAAAGCCGTGAAGTGCTGGCTAAACTCTGTAACGATATTGATTTAAGCCCTATAAATTTAAGCCCAGATGCATTTAAATTTATGGATTGGCGCGATGGTACTGTGGCAGGCGTGCCTGCACGAATATTCCGCATTAGCTTCTCGGGCGAGTTGGCCTATGAAATTAATGTGGATGCGAGTTATGGCAATTACGTGTGGGAAGAACTAATGCAAGCAGGCGCGTCGTTTGACATTACACCATACGGCACAGAGACCATGCACGTGCTGCGCGCTGAGAAAGGCTTCATTATCGTCGGCCAAGAGACTGATGGCTCTGTAACGCCGCTTGACCTTGATATGGCATGGGCGGTGAGCCTTAAAAAACCGTTTAGTTTTATTGGCAAACGCTCGCTAGCCCGCAGTGATACTGTGCGAACAGACCGCAAGCAACTGGTAGGCTTGCTGACCGAAGACCCAACAATTGTGCTTAAAGAAGGCGCGCAAATCATCAATTCAAGCAATATTTTGCCGCCAGTTCCCATGTTCGGACATGTGACTTCTAGCTATTACAGTGCGTTTCTAGGTCGTAGTATTGCATTAGCCTTGGTGACGGATGGCTTGAAAAGGCGCGATGACCCCGCTAACAACACTATCTATGCATGGGCGGAAGGCAAAGCAGTAAAAGCAACCATCGTGTCACCCGTGTTTGTCGATGCAGAAGGAGCGCGCCATAATGTCTAACCTCGAGTTAAATTTAAGCCAATTTTCACCCGTGATGCAAACGCCATTGCAGCACTTTAATTTAAGTGCTAAACAAGAAAAGATGACCGATGCAAAAGGTGTATGGGCGCATGAAATGGCGCTGCTAGGCTATATTCACCTGCGCGGCAATGCACAGAATAAAGACTTTTTAACTGCTGTAAAAAAGGCAACAGGAGTGGACTTGCCAACAGCAGCTTGCAGCATAAGCGTTGCTTCTGCTATCACCATGTTAAATCTGTCGCCCGATGAATGGATGTTAATTTGCCCGCGCGAGCAGCGTGCTGGATTACAAAAAAAATTAGAGGCCGCTTTAACGGGCATTCATAGCCAAGTGCTGGACAGTTCTGGCGGCTATACCAGCGTATGGTTGCAAGGCAAGCAAGCCACAGACGCACTACAACATTGCACCGTGTACAACTTGCACGCATTAACACCTAACAAAGTCGTGGGCACCACTTTTGGTAAAGCTAGCGTCATTATTTATCGATTAGATAACGGCTTTTGCCTCGTATTACGGCGTAGTTTTGCCGATTATATTTGGCGTTATTTAGCACGTGCGGCAGCACCGTATGGTTTAGGTATCGCAGCTTTGTAAGATTTAGGACTACAAGCCATGAACTATAGCGTTTTTGAGGTCTTCCGCATCGGCATTGGACCATCCAGTTCACATACTGTCGGGCCTATGCTGGCTGTAAACCGTTTTCTGGTTGAAATCGAAAAGCGTGGACTACTCAAGCAAGTTGCTCAGGTGCAGGTGCATCTTTATGGCTCACTAGCGCTTACTGGTGTTGGGCATGGTACCGATTGTGCGGTGTTAGCGGGCCTAACTGGCGCGCTGCCAGATAGCGTTGACCCGCAAACCATTGCGCCCTTGATTAAATCCATTCAACAAACTAGGCAATTGTCATTGATGGGTGTGCACACCATTCACTTTGATTATGCGCAACATTTAACATTTCATCGCAGCGAAACTTTGCCAGAGCACCCGAACGGCATTGTGTTGCAAGCATTTTTTGATGATGGCGATTCACTCTACCGCAACAGCTATTTCTCTATTGGTGGTGGTGCAGTGCTTGATAAAAGCGAGATTATTGCCAGCATCAAAGCAAAAACAGATAATGTTGTCAAAGACTTACGCAATGCGCCTTATTGGTTTGACAACGCAGCTGATTTGCTACGCATGGGGCTTGATAACAAACTAAGCATCGCAGAAATGGTGTGGCAAAACGAGCTTAAATATCAAGATGCAACCGCAACGCGCGCTAAATTGTTACACGTGTGGGAAGTGATGAATGCGAGCATTGAGCGCGGTCTGAATACCGAAGGTATGCTGCCTGGCGGGCTTAAAGTGAATCGTCGGGCACATCTACTTTACAAACAAGCGAGCATGGTGGGTGGTAAATTATCAGCCGATTTTCAAGCAATGGACATGGTGAGTGCATTTGCCATTGCCGTGAATGAGGAAAATGCGTGTGGCGGCCGCGTGGTGACTGCACCAACTAATGGCTCTGCTGGGGTGATTCCTGCGGTTTTAAGCTACTTTACGCGTTTTTCTCAGCAGCAAAACATACAAACAGAAATTACCGAAGCAAAAATTACCGAAGCAAAAATTGAAGATAACATCATTAAATTTTTGCTCACTGCTGCTGGAATCGGCATGTTGTACAAGAAAAATGCATCAATATCTGCCGCAGAAATGGGTTGCCAAGGTGAAATCGGTGTTTCATGCTCCATGGCAGCGGGCGGCTTGGCGGCGGTGCTAGGGGCGAATAATGAGCAAATTGAAAATGCTGCCGAAATTGCTATGGAACATAACCTTGGCATGAGCTGCGACCCAATTGGTGGCCTCGTACAAATCCCCTGTATCGAACGCAATAGTATGGGCGCGGTAAAAGCCATTAACGCAGCGCGCATGGCCATGATGAGCGAAACGAGTCATATTGTGTCGCTAGACGCCGTAATAGAAACCATGCGCCAAACAGGCTTAGATATGCAAAGCAAATATAAAGAAACCGCGCTAGGCGGGCTTGCTATAAATGTAGTAGCTTGCTAGATATATGTCGCTTGTTAAATAGTAGCTTGTTGATTATTTAGAGGAAAAAATGCAATACCCGCATATTTTTACGCCAATCACACTAGGTAAACTACTGTTACCTAACCGTATTTATAGTACCGCCCATGCTGAGGTGTACGCTGATGCTGGGGGCATGCCGGGCGAGCGTTATATTAAATATTACGAAGAAAAAGCCAAAGGTGGTTTAGGCATGGCAATCTGTGGCGGCTCCAGTCCTGTTTCGCTTGATGTGCCACAAGGCGCATGGAAACCTGTTAATTTAACTACCGATTTAGTCATCGAGCCGCTCGCCAAGCTTGCCGAGGCAATGCACAAGCATGGCAGCAAAATCATGATTCAAGCCACGCATATGGGACGTCGTTCAGCCTTTGCGGGCGATCCGTGGCCGCATCTGGTGTCGCCCAGCGGCATACGTGAGCCAGTGCATCGCGGCAATGCCAAAACCATTGAAACTGAAGAAATTACGCGCATTATTAGCGATTTTGCCAAAGCAGCCAAACGTGTGCAAGCAGCAGGGCTGGATGGCATCGAAATTTCAGCCGCGCATCAACATTTAATCGACCAATTTTGGAGCCCACGCACCAATCAACGCACGGACGAATACGGCGGTAGCTTGAACAATAGAATGCGCTTTGGCTTGCAAGTGCTGCAGGCGGTGCGCGATGCTGTTGGCGCAGATTTTTGTGTCGGCATGCGTATGTGTGCGGACGAGTTTCATGATGACGGACTGGATCACCCAACCCTTAAAGAAATCGCGGCGACTTACTCACAAACTGGCCTAATCGATTTTATCAGCGTCATTGGCTCTGGCGCGGATACACACAACAAAGTCACCAACTGTATGCCGTCTATGGCCTTGCCGCCAGAGCCTTTTGTGAATTTAGCGGCTGGTATTAAGTCAGTTTCTAGTGTGCCAATTTTACATGCACAAGGTATTCGCGACATCACGCAAGCCGAGCGAATTTTGGCCAACGGCTTGGTAGATATGGTGGGCATGACCCGCGCACATATTGCCGATCCACATATCATCATGAAAATTCGCGATGGGCGTGAAGACCAGATTCGGCAATGCGTAGGAGCTAATTACTGCATCGATCGCCAGTACTTAGGCCAAGACGTGCTGTGCGTGCAAAACGCGGCAACTTCTCGTGAATCCACCATGCCACACAAAGTAAGTAAAAGTACAGGCGTAAAACGCAAGGTCGTTGTGGTGGGCGCAGGGCCTGCAGGGCTAGAGGCCGCGCGCGTGGCGGCCGAACGTGGACATGACGTGATTTTATTTGAGAAAACTGGCACCGTTGGCGGGCAAGTTAACCTTGCAGCCAAAGCCCCGCAACGTGAACAAATGGCTGGCATTATTCGCTGGCTGGATATGGAAACCAAACGCTTAAAAGTCGACAGACGACTGGGCGTTGCGGCAGATGCTGACATGATTTTGGCAGAAAAACCCACCATCGTGGTGATTGCTACTGGCGGCTTAAGCAATACCGAACAAGTGCCCGCTTGGGGCGTGGAACAAGGCTTGGCGGTGAGCGCGTGGGATATTTTGACAGAGAAAGTTGCACTTAAGAAAAACGTATTACTTTACGACACCATCGGCACGCATGCGGGTTTTGGCACGGCAGATTTTATGGCGAGCCGTGGTAGCCAAGTTGAAATCGTCACACCAGATGTAAAAGTAGCGGATGACGTGGGTGGCACGACCTTCCCCATTTTTTACCGAAGGCTATATGCTCAAGGCATGATTGCTACACCTAATTATTGGCTAGATAGTGTTTACCAAGAAGGCGACAAAAAAATCGCCGTGCTGCGCAATGAATATACTGAAGTGTTGGAAGAGCGCGAAGTAGACCAAGTCGTGATTGAAAATGGCATTACACCCAACACTGCCTTGTATTGGACGCTGAAAGACCGCTCGAAAAATCATGGCCAAACTGATATTTCAACTTTGTTTGAAGCCAAGCCACAACCTGCTTTAGCAGAAAAATTGACCGAAAGTGAGTTTCTGTTATTCCGCGTGGGTGACTGTGTCTCTCAGCACAACATCCATGGTGCAATTTATGACGCGTTGCGTTTGTGTAAAGATTTCTAAATTAGCAGATTAGCCGTGCTTAATTATTTTATCACTGCGTTATTTTGGTTAGCTGCCTTTACACTTGCAGTTGGCCTATGGCGACGTGCGCAGTTATGGCGCAACGGTCAAGCTACTGAATGGAAGCTAAGCCAATTATTCACCATTCCCAAACGCTACTTTGTGGATTTGCATCACGTTGTTGCGCGCGAGCCTTATATTGCCAACACGCACGTTGCCACCGCTGGCGGCGCGGTTGCAGCATTGAGTTTAGTTGCAATTAACTATGGCCTTATGTTGTATTCAAGCTGGCT
>JANXWL010000014.1 GCA_025351225.1 Methylotenera sp.
AATCCAACCCGCCACACCTGCGCTAAACATGCTGTACATGGGCAGAGAAACACCCGATAAATCACGCGTCTTCCACGAGTGATAAGCCTGCGGCACAAAGGCAAAGGTAGTTAAAAAAGCGGAAAAAAAGCCAATAAAATCAGTTGTATTCATACTTAAACTTTCTAAAATAGTCGCGAGACCTGTGCACTAAAAATTGATTAAAATTGAATCCCGTATGCACGGGAATGACTGAAGTAGAAAAATCTCATGCGGCGCAATACGCAAGCTATTGCGCCTTATGCGAGCTGACAAGCAATGTCAGGATCAGATGGGAGATATATTTATGGTGCAAATTGAGCCCGCTCTTTCACGGTGTTTTCATAGCCAGAAAGAAATGCGCGACGCTGTTCGCAATCTTTCATAATTAAAAGTTGTAGGGCAGCATAAAGTGACCAGCACTCATTTTCAATTTCAATGTATTGATTTGGCGACTGACCTTCCTTGAATAAGACACATCTTAGATTGAATAGCCTATAAACCTCATCGTTTGCAATATCAGATTTGAGAATATCTTTAAAAAATATCTTACGCTTTTCCCCATTACTGCCTTTTTCAATAATTGAGTGAATAATGGCTTCAAAAGCCAGCCACATCAAAATAAAACGTTCCTTAGGATACGTTTGTGCAAATGACTTATCTAAAAGAATTGCAGCTTCCTGTGGGATATCTATTAGCTCCGCCTGTTCAATGGCGGGGTCGTTAAACATGTTTAAGTCTTGGGAGTCAAAAAGTGATGCATATCCCTCGTCAGAAAAAAAGTCTGCTTTTTCTTTGTCCTCAGAAAAGTATCGGGTAATAATAAGCTCGCGCGCAATTGGAACTCCAAATACAAGTCGGAGGGCATTCGCAACAACAATTGTTTGAGCTAAACTGTTATGCCTAATCTCTGCGCTGGTATAACAAAATGTCAGCTTTAGATGATTACTTTTTGCAGGAATAGGAACTTCATGCATTAAAGAAATGCACTCTCCAGATTGCTGGTAATGTGTTGACCACCTCATACGGCATGTTTTGTCGTCAGGAGGGTTCACTAGGGAAACATCAATATACTCGAAATGGTTTTTCGATAGAAAATTTCTAATTCTCGATAGGTCAGTTTTTTGTAGAGAAGAACTCCATATGGTTTCTCTAAAAAACTTAAAGCCATAACATCCGAATTCTTTAATTATTCTGTTCCTAAATTTGTCCATAATGAAAAAGTCACAACTCCATTAACCTAGCAACTGTTTACAACATGGCCAGCGCCGCACTTTGGGAGCCTGCTTCTGGTCGAAAGAAGCCAATCTTACTTTAAAAATAATAAGGTTATTATTCTGCTACTTTCTTTACAACTTCGACTATTTCTTCCGCCAGTTTTTGTACCAGCTTTCCATCTTGGCCTTCTACCATCACGCGAATTTTTGGCTCGGTACCTGATGCTCGCAGTAACACGCGGCCAGCACCATTTAAGGTACTTTCAGCCATTTTTACTGCCGCCTGAATAGCGGCATGGTTTAAATCGAGTTTTTTATTCGTCACCACATTAATAAGCACTTGCGGATATAAAACCAGCTCTGCGCCAAGCGCAGACAAGGTTTTCCCACTTAATTTCAGTGCGTGCAGCACTTGTAACGCGGCAACAATCGCATCGCCACTGGTGGTTTTATCAAGCGTTAAAATATGGCCTGAGTTTTCGCCACCCAAGCGCCAGCCTGTTTTATTAAGCTGCTCTAGCACGTATCTATCACCTACTTTGGCACGCACAAAGGGAATTTTTTGGCTTGCTAACGCATGTTCCATCGCCAAATTGGTCATTAGCGTGCCAACCACGCCACCTTGTAGCTCGCCTTTGCTGTGCAAGCCGCTGGCGATGATATATAACAACTGGTCGCCATCTAGCAAAGTGCCTGCGCCGTCCACCATCATCACGCGATCGCCATCACCGTCAAACGCAATACCTAAATCTGCTTTATGTTCTACAACGGCAACTTGTAAGGCTTGCGGATGCGTAGAACCCGCATCTAGATTGATATTTAAGCCATTTGGCTTATTTCCAATGGCGATAACTTCTGCGCCAAGCTCGTGAAACACTGGCGGCGCAACGTGATAAGTTGCACCATGCGCGCAATCAAGCACAATTTTTAGGCCGCGTAGGTCAAGATGATTCGGAAACGTGCTTTTACAAAACTCCACATAACGCCCAGGCGCATCATCAATGCGGCGCGCCTTGCCTAACTTGGCTGATGGCATGCAGGCCATAGGCTGCGACAATTCGAGTTCTATTGCGTGTTCAATGGTGTCATCCAGCTTTAAACCCGCGCTAGAAAAAAATTTAATGCCGTTATCTTCAAACGGATTATGCGATGCAGTAATGACAATGCCCGCTTGCGCGCGCAATGCACGCGTAAGATAAGCCACGGCAGGCGTGGGCATTGGGCCTGTCAGCAGGGTATCTACGCCTGCAGCTGTCAAACCTGCCTCTAGCGCGGCCTCTAGCATATAGCCTGAAATGCGCGTATCCTTTCCTATCAGCACTGTTGCACGTGCTTCAGTACCAATCAACCCTGTTGGCCGCACACCCGCACTTAAGTGGCTGTTTAAGGCCAATACTCGACCTGCAGCGTAGCCCAAGCGCATGACAAAATCTGGTGTAATAGGCGTCTGACCCACACGCCCACGAATGCCATCGGTACCAAAATATTGTTTACTCATTTTTTGCCTATTTTTTAATTTTATTGTTGAATTGCAGAAACTACTTTTAAGGCTTCTACTGTCGCCTTCACATCATGCACACGCAGTATTTTAGCGCCTTTTTGCGCCGTAATCACGGATGCTGCAATACTGGCGTACAACCTAGCATCGACATCGGTGCCTGTCATTTGACCTGTACTTATTTGACCCAACACCGATTTACGTGACAAGCCAACCAGTAATGGTTGACCTAATACTGCAAAGCTTTCAAGCTGCTGAATTAAAGCAATATTATGCGCGCGTGTTTTACCAAAGCCAAAGCCAGGATCAAGCAGGATGCGGTTTTTGGCGATACCCGCATGGATGCTGGCTTGCAGACGTTCCTGCAAAAAAGTGATTACATTGTTGACGACATTATCATACTGCGGATTATCTTGCATGTTTGCAGGTATGCCTTGCATGTGCATTAAGCATACGCCAGCGTTAGATTTCGCCACCACCTGCAACGCGGAATCTTTTAATCCAGCGCCTTCTTGCAAGGCACGCACATCGTTGACGATGCTGGCACCCGCTGCAATAGCAGCTTGCATCACTTGCGGCTTGTAGGTATCGATTGAAATAGGAATATTAACTTGGCTAACTAAAGCCTCAATCACGGGAATCACGCGGTCTAGCTCTTCTTGCAAGCCAACGGGTGTGGCGTTTGGGCGGGTGGATTCGCCACCAATATCGAGTATAGCTGCGCCCTCTTCTACCAGCTTGAGTGCATGTTCTATCGCCAAATTAGTGGCATCAAACTGTCCACCATCCGAGAAAGAGTCAGGCGTAACATTCACAATACCCATTACGCACGGGCTTGTTAAATCGAGCTGAAATGTTCCGCAGTTAAAAATCATTGGTTTAATATTATTGGTTTAATATCGTAAAAAAGGGCTAGAACCAATCACAGATTGGTCTAACCCTATTCTATCACCAAAGCCGAACTAAATTTTTAGGTTAGCTTTTAGTGGCTGGTTGCGGTGCAGGTGCTGATGTGCTGCCACCGCCGCTACTACTAGTTGGCTTAATCGCAGCTTGGCGTGGTTTTGGTTCACGCACTGGAATACCAGCCATAATGTCGTTAATTTGGTCGGCATCAATGGTTTCAAACTCCATCAAGGCCGCCGTCATTGCTTCGACTTTATCGCGATTGGCTTCTAACAGTTTGCGTGCGATGCCATATTGCTCATCCAAAATACGGCGGATTTCAGCATCTACTTTTTGTTGCGTAGCTTCAGAAACTGTTTTGCTACTCATGCTGCCAAAAAATGAATCTTGCTCGCTACCCGTGTACACCATGGTACCAAGCGCATCGCTCATGCCATATTTGGTGACCATATCACGTGCCAGTTTAGTTGCGCGCTCAAAATCATTGCTAGCACCTGTACTCATTTGGTTTACAAATACTTCCTCAGCAATACGACCGCCAAACAAAATCGAAATTTCTTCTAACATTTTGTCTTTGTAATTGCTAATGCGATCAAACTCAGGCAATTGCCAAGTAAGTCCCAATGCCCAACCGCGCGGCATAATGGTGACTTTATGCACGGGATCAGCCTTCGGTAACAATTTGGCGACTACCGCGTGGCCAGATTCATGATATGCCGTGTTGCGACGCTCTTCTTCGCGCATAACCATGCTTTTACGTTCTGGGCCCATGTAGATTTTGTCTTTTGCATCTTCAAAATCTTCCATATCCACCGTGCGTTTATTTCGACGCGCAGCAAATAACGCAGCTTCATTCACCAAATTGGCTAAATCTGCACCACTAAAACCTGGCGTACCACGCGCTAAAATATCTGCTTTAACATCGGGGTCAATCGGTACTTTTCGCATGTGCACAAGTAAGATTTGTTCACGGCCTTTAATGTCAGGCAAACCAACCATTACTTGTCTATCAAAGCGGCCTGGACGCAATAAGGCTTTATCTAACACGTCGGCTCTATTGGTTGCGGCAATAATAATCACGCCCGAGCTGGCTTCAAAGCCATCCATTTCAACTAATAATTGGTTAAGCGTTTGTTCGCGTTCATCATTACCGCCGCCTGTACCCGCGCCACGGCTACGACCAACTGCATCAATCTCATCAATAAAAATAATACAAGGTGAGTTCTTTTTAGCAGTTTCAAACATGTCGCGTACGCGCGCTGCACCTACACCAACGAACATTTCAACAAAATCTGAACCAGAGATTGAAAAGAATGGTACTTTTGCTTCGCCAGCAATTGCGCGCGCAAGCAAGGTTTTACCCGTACCTGGCGGGCCTACCAACAGCACGCCACGTGGAATGCGACCACCTAATTTTTGAAATTTTGTTGGTTCTTTTAAAAAGTCGACTAACTCAACGACTTCTTCTTTGGCTTCGTCACAACCAGCCACATCAGCAAATGTGGTTTGGTTGCTGCTTTCGTCTAATTGACGTGCTTTACTTTTACCAAATGAGAATGGCCCGCCGCCTTTGCCGCCGCCTTGCATTTGGCGCATAAAAAATATCCACACGCCGATTAATAAAATCATTGGAAACCATGACATGAAGATTTCCATCAACATTGAGCGTTGCGCTTCTGGCTTGGCTTCTACCTTCACGTTATATTTCAGCAAATCGTTCACCATCCACAAATCACCTGGTGAATAGGTATTAAATTCTTTTTTGTCTTGCGTAACGCCATGAAGCACATGACCATCGACCTCTACGCTAGCAATACGACCATCTTTTGCCTCTTGCATAAATTGCGAGTAAGGCATATTGGTTTCGGTTTTACCTTTGCCCATTAATTGCATAAACAATGAGCCTATTACTAAGAAAATAATTACCCAAATTGCTATGTTTTTACCAGTATTATTCACGCCTATTCCTTAAAATAATCATAGGATTACTACTATTCTAACCCTATTGCTGCGAGCTTGTCGCTACTCATTGCTGGGTTTACTATCTAAAATCTTGCGGCCTAAACCCAATAAATACACTTCACTACTGCGATCGCGCGAAGCTTTTGGCTTGCGCGTAACAACTTTATCAAACTGTTGCCGCATCGTTTTTACTAGCTCATCAAAGCCAGCACCAACAAATACCTTGACCAGAAAATTGCCATTTGGTTTTAACCATTGGCGACTAAATTCAAGTGCAAGCTCAGTTAAATAAGCTGCGCCAGCTTGATCCACATCTTTTACTCCACTTATATTGGGTGCCATATCAGCAATTACAAGGTCTACTGGCTTATTATTAATGGCTGTTTGCAATTGCTGCAAAACGCTATCTTCGCGAAAATCGCCCTGAATAAAAGTTACACCTGCAATGCCTGTCATGTCCAAAATATCCAACGCAACGACTTTACCCTGACCTTTTAAACGCTGCACGGCTACTTGGCTCCAGCTACCAGGGCTTGAGCCTAAATCTACAATCGTCATACCTGGCTTAATGAGCTTGTCTTTATCATCAATCTCAATAAGCTTATAAGCCGCACGGGCTCTATAGCCCTCTTTTTGCGCACGCTTTACAAACTCATCATTCAGATGTTCTTGCATCCAAGCTTTGCTTGTTCTTGTGACTTTCATTTTAAGAAACCTTGCAAATTAACAATACCTGTTCATGATAAAATACAGCATTATTTGATAAAGCAGCTTAACAATATGAAATTGACTACCAAACAAATCGCCCATTTACGTGGCCTTGCACATAGCTTAAGCTCTGTTGTGATGATTGGCAATAACGGCTTAACTGAAAACGTACTGAAAGAAATCGACTTAAACTTAAATGCGCATGAGTTGATTAAAATTCAGGTTGCAGGCGATGACCGCGATGCGCGCAAAACCATGTATGCAGAAATTTGCGTTCAATCTAGCGCAATTGCTGTGCATCATATTGGTAAACAATTAGTGATTTATCGCAAAAGCGATACCATTAAAGAATCCGCCAAAGTGGTGATTACTAAGCCTTAAATTTTTGACGCCTTAAATCTTTGGCCTTAATGAATATTTGGACGATTTACCATATATCTATTATCGTACTTTTAATACCAAGACAAAGCCCAGCAAGCATTCCACCAAATACGCCACGCTGGCAATACCATGCCATTTACCAAATCGCTCAGCAAAAATACTGTGCATTACGTCGGTTGGCATCGCATCTGCCTTTAGCTGAGCCAATATAGGCTGAATGCCAAAATGCTCGGCCAACAATAATAGCAACATCAGCAAAACTGCCCAAAAATAAGCTTGCTTTAAACTAGCCGTACCGTAATCAATCAGGCGTTGAATCAGCAAGTAAAATGCACTTGCCATGCCGATGTAGCGAACAATAGTGAATAATTGCCCTGCCAAATTACCTGCTAATTGATGGTTATCGGGCAGCGTTTTAAACAGCACAAAGGCCACAAGGCCTATCGCCCATAACGCACCTACCCAAAGCGTAATAATGATTAATGTGATTTTTTGTGACATTCAATTAGCCTGTATTGGACATTAAGCTTGGATATAAGGAGCCTAAATGTACGATACTTCAATAACTTCATACTCTTTTACACCACCTGGCGATTGCACTTCAGCAATATCACCTTCATTTTTGCCAATTAAGGCACGTGCGATTGGTGAGCCAACCGAAATTTTGCCACCTTTTATGTCAGCTTCATCTTCACCTACAATTTGATAGGTTTTAGCATCGCCTGAATCCAAATCCTCAATACGCACAGTAGCACCAAACACCACGCGGCCTTCTGCATTTAGCGTTTTTGGGTCAATCACAAACAAGTTAGAAAGCTTTGATTCTAGTTCGGCAATACGGCCTTCGATAAAGCTTTGTTTTTCTTTAGCCGCTTCATACTCAGCATTTTCAGATAAATCGCCTTGCGCACGCGCCTCTGCAATCGCCTGAATAACACTTGGCCTATCTTCACTGCGCAGGCGTGCCAGCTCAATTTTGAGCAGCTCCGCGCCTATTACTGTGACTGGTATTTGAATTAATGCCATGCTGCAAACCTTTAATAAAAAAATAAACCACACTCAAGCCTGAGCGTGGTTTTGTAATAATTAATCTTAAGTGTATTTTAAACTAGCTTTTTGTGCAAGTCTTGAATCGATTCAACATTCAGCTCTTGCATATGCGCCATGCCAATACAGGCGGCTTTTGCACCCGCCAACGTCGTGTAATAGGTCACTTTATTTTGCAGAGCACTGCGACGAATTTCGTAAGAATCCGCCACCGCTTTTTTATCTTCGGTCACGTTCACAATAAAGCTAATCTCATTGTTTTTTATCATATCCACAATATGTGGGCGGCCTTCAGCTACTTTATTCACTGGCATCACATTTAGACCATGCGCCACCAACGCCTTGGCTGTACCTTTTGTTGCCACTAGCGTAAAGCCTAACTTATCAAGATCTTGCGCAATATCCACCACCTTTTGGTGATCTTCATTGCGCACGCTAATAAACGCACGGCCGCCTTTGGGTAACTTGGCCGATGCACCTAGCTGTGATTTCACAAAGGCCTCGGCAAAGGTAGCACCTACGCCCATTACTTCACCAGTTGATTTCATTTCAGGGCCAAGTATCGTATCGACACCAGGGAATTTAATGAATGGGAATACCGCTTCTTTCACCGAAAAATAAGGTGGAATCACTTCTTTGGTTGCACCTTGTGACTTGAGCGATTGCCCCACCATACAGCGTGCGGCGATTTTAGCAAGTTGCAAACCACACGCTTTAGATACAAACGGCACTGTTCTAGATGCTCTAGGATTTACCTCTAGCACATAAACCACTTCACCTTGAATCGCAAATTGCACATTCATTAAACCTTTAACACCTAGCGCCAACGCCATTTGCACGGTTTGTTCACGTAGCACATCTTGTAACTTTTTACTCAAACTGTACGGCGGCAGTGAGCAGGCAGAATCACCCGAATGCACCCCTGCTTGCTCCACGTGCTGCATAATGCCACCAATTAACACGTCTTCGCCATCGCAAATCGCGTCGACATCAATCTCTAGCGCATCACTCAAAAAGCGATCTAGCAACACGGGTGAGTCGTTCGAAACTTTCACTGCTTCGCGCATGTAGCGTTCAAGCTGGCTTTGTTCATGCACAATTTCCATTGCGCGGCCACCCAGCACATAACTTGGACGCACAACGAGTGGGTAACCAATTTCATTCGCTGCAATTAGTGCCGCTTCTGGCGTACGAGCGGTGCGGTTTGGCGGCTGTTTTAGGCCGAGCTCGTGTAACATTTTTTGAAAACGTTCGCGGTCTTCAGCTCTATCAATCGCATCTGGCGTGGTGCCAATAATGGGTACGCCAGCTTTTTCTAAAGCGCGCGCAAGTTTCAAAGGCGTTTGACCACCGTATTGCACAATCACGCCAACTGGTTTTTCAATATGTACAATTTCTAGCACGTCTTCTAATGTCACTGGCTCAAAATAAAGCCTATCAGACGTATCATAGTCAGTTGAAACGGTTTCTGGATTACAATTGACCATAATCGTTTCATAGCCATCGTTGCGCATAGCAAACGCCGCATGTACACAGCAATAGTCAAACTCAATGCCTTGGCCAATGCGATTAGGCCCGCCGCCCAGCACCATGATTTTCTTTTTATCGGTCGGCTTCGACTCGCACTCTTCTTCATAACTCGAATACATATACGCAGTATTGGTCGCAAACTCTGCAGCGCAAGTGTCTACGCGCTTGTACACGGGGCGCACATTCAAGGCTTGACGATAAGCACGCACCGCATGCTGATCAGTTTCCAGCAATTTTGCTAAACGACGATCTGAGAATCCACGGCGTTTCAGTTGGAACAGCGCGTTTTTGTCTAAATCGGCAATATGTTTGCCTGTAAGTGCAGATTCACGCTCGATAATATCTTTAACTTGCGCTAAAAACCAAGGGTCTATTTTGGATATATTAAAAATATCTTCGTTGCTCACACCCAATCGCATGGCATCTGCCACGTACCAAATACGCTCTGGCCCTGGCTCGCCCATTTCTTTGTTAATGCGGTCTAAATCGGTTGAAATCGAATCAAGTCCATCTACGCCGACTTCCAAACCGCGCAGGGCTTTTTGGAAAGACTCTTGAAAAGTGCGGCCAATCGCCATCACTTCGCCAACCGATTTCATTTGCGTGGTTAAGCGCGAATCGGCTTGGGGAAACTTCTCAAATGCGAATCTTGGGATTTTGGTAACGACATAATCGATACTAGGCTCAAACGATGCAGGCGTTTGGCCACCTGTAATATCATTTTTAAGCTCATCTAGTGTAAAACCAACCGCTAATTTAGCTGCCACTTTCGCAATTGGGAAACCTGTGGCTTTTGATGCTAACGCGGATGAACGCGATACACGCGGATTCATTTCGATCACAATCATGCGACCGTCATCGGGGTTAATGGCAAATTGCACATTAGAGCCGCCCGTATCCACGCCCACTTCGCGCAACACAGCCAAACTGGCATTACGCATGATTTGGTATTCTTTATCCGTTAAGGTCTGAGCAGGTGCGACAGTGATGCTGTCACCAGTATGCACGCCCATTGGGTCGAGATTTTCAATCGAGCAAATAATAATGCAGTTGTCCGCTTTATCGCGTACCACTTCCATCTCATACTCTTTCCAACCGAGCATGGACTCTTCAATCAACAATTCTTTAGTGGGCGAAGCATCTAAGCCGCGCTCACAAATAGTGATGAATTCTTCGCGGTTATAAGCAATGCCGCCGCCACTGCCGCCCATAGTGAACGATGGACGAATAATGGCTGGGTAGCCAATACTGCGCTGCACTTGCAGCGCCTCTTCCATACTGTGCGCAATACTAGAACGCGCAGAATCCAAACCAATTTTGGTCATGGCTTCTTTAAATTTTTGGCGATCTTCGGCTTTGTCAATAGCTTCTTTGCTCGCGCCAATCATTTCGACATTGTATTTAGCCAGCACACCATGTTTATCCAAATCGAGCGCGCAATTCAGTGCTGTTTGGCCGCCCATGGTGGGTAAAAGCGCATCGGGACGCTCTTTAGCGATGATTTTTTCAACCACTTTCCAAGTAATCGGCTCGATATATGTCGCATCGGCCATTTCAGGGTCAGTCATAATCGTAGCAGGGTTTGAGTTCACCAAAATCACACGGTAACCTTCTTCACGCAAGGCTTTACAGGCTTGCGCGCCAGAGTAGTCAAACTCACATGCTTGGCCGATGACGATTGGGCCTGCGCCAATGATGAGGATGGATTTAATGTCGGTACGTTTTGCCATAATTTTTAGCCACAGAGTGCACAGAGGACACAGAGAAACCACTTTAGAGAAATGTTTTTCTCTGTGCCCTCAAAATCCTCTGTGGCTTAAGTTTTTCTATTTTCTTCCATTAAATTGATAAATTGATCAAACAAATAACTCATTTCAGTTGGGCCTGGGCTTGCTTCTGGATGACCTTGAAAGCTAAACGCAGGTTTATCTGTACGCGCAATGCCTTGCAGACTGCCATCAAATAGCGAGATATGCGTTACTTTAATATTAGCTGGAAGCGTGTTTGGATCAGCTGCAAAACCATGATTTTGGCTGGTGATATACACGCGTTTAGTGGCCACATCTTGCACGGGGTGATTGGCGCCGTGATGGCCAAATTTCATCTTCATAGTTTTAGCGCCTGACGCTAAAGCCAACAATTGATGCCCCAAACAAATACCAAAAGTTGGAATGCCTGTATCAACCAGCGTTTTAATGGCTGAAATAGCGTAATCACAAGGTTCCGGGTCACCTGGCCCATTACTTAAAAAGATGCCGTCTGGTTTATAACTTAACGCTTCTTCTGCGCTTGCTTGTGCAGGCAACACAGTCACTTTACAGCCGCGCGAAACTAGCATGCGCAAAATATTGCGTTTTACGCCATAATCAAACGCTACCACATGATATTTTGAATCTGGTGCTTTTGTATAACCTTTGCCAAGCGCCCATTCACCATCTATAAATTCATAGGCCGTTTTACAACTAACCACTTTAGCCAAATCCATGCCCGCTAAACCTGGAAAGGCTTGCGCTAAACTTTGTGCTTTAACAACATCAACTTCACCCGTCATGATGCAACCAGCCTGCGCACCTTTTTCTCTTAATATTCGAGTCAGTTTACGCGTATCGATATCAGCAATAGCGACAACATTATTGGCCTTTAAGTAATCAGATAAAGTTTGATTGTTGCGGAAATTGCTCTCCAATAATGGTAAATCGCGAATAATTAGGCCAGATGCATAGACTTTATCCGATTCAACATCCTCTGCATTGGTGCCTGTGTTGCCAATATGTGGGTAAGTGAGCGTAACGATTTGTTCGGTGTAGGATGGGTCGGTAAGAATTTCTTGGTAGCCTGTCATGCTGGTGTTAAACACCACCTCGGCGACCGAGTAGTTATTAGATCCGTCGCCTGAAGCGCCGATTGAAATGCCATAAAAAACAGTTCCATCTGCTAATACTAAAACGGCTGGAATTGTTGTTGACACCTTAAAGCTCCTTAATTTTTCGACACGATACACCTACCATAAAAACCAATGAGTAGATGTGCAAAACGGGAAAAGCTTGTTGGACTCTTCCCGTTTCAGAATTGATGAATTATAGTGGAAAATGGCTTACACTTCAAGCCCTAAGCAATGCAGCGCATATACTATCATGCGCGTTAGGTTATGCATTGGCATGCAAATTTCCCAACCTTAACCTTTTGTTTCCAATAGGCTATGTTGATATAAAACATAACAATTACGACCTTTTCGCTTAGCTGCATACATTGCAATATCAGCATATTTAATCAAGTTTTTCTCATTCGCATCATGCTCGGGATACAGAGAAACGCCTACACTAACGCCTATATTTAAAATATTCCCAGCAACTTGAAAAGGGTCCGTCAGGACTTTAACTATTTTTTCAGACATCGTAATGGCTAGCACTTCGCTCGTTAAATTGCACAACAAAATCACAAACTCATCGCCGCCCACACGGGCAACTGTATCCTCTAAGCGCAGCAAGCCTTTTAAGCGAGTTGCAACCAGCTTTAATAACTGATCGCCAACTGGGTGACCGTGGGTATCGTTAACTGTTTTAAAATTATCCAAATCTAAAAATAAAACAGCTACAGTTTGCCGCGTACGTTTGGCCGCTTTAATGGCTTGCGCCATTCTATCTTCAAGTAAGCGACGATTTGGCAAGCCAGTTAGCGCATCGTTGTTAGCAATTTCTGTTAGCTGCGATGCACTATTAAATAAATCAACATATTGGCGCTCTCTCTCATTATTTTTGCGCGTAAACCACAACAATATACCCAAGAAAATAAGGGTAAAAACAATCGGTACGAGGGCTTTTTTATAGATGCGCGTATGCCAACCAGTAGCTGCCACATCTATATTTAACATCACAAAGTGATGGCTATCTATCGTAATTTTTACAGGCACACGCGCACTCACCCAAGTACCCCAGTGGTCTGTCACAGGGCCTTCCATCAAGGATCGTTGGTGCCGCATTGCGTCTTTAAGCGCTTCAGTTGCCTCCACAAAGACTTCACCTAAGTGTGAAATCTCTGAAGCGGGCTGCGGGCTAGCATCTAACAAAAACTTAACCTTCGATTGCTCATAATAAAGCAAGTAAATAAAGTGACAATCGCGATTGGCCTTGCAGGCATCGTTTAATTGCGCACTCATGCCATTGAGGTCACTTTTGGTAATATTATCAGGATTAGTATTGAGTACGTTTTCGAACGGCCGCCAGTCAATCGAACGCTCTATGGTGTTGGCATAAGTAATTAAGTTATCACGCATCTCAGCATCCTCTGAGTGCATGACATAATAGGTTAGCAGAGAACCTACCAGTAAGGTTAAAGCCAGCAAAAACCAATGCCAAGTTTTGGCTTGCAATTGTAAGGTTTGAAGGGTAACGCGCTTAATAAACTGTATCAATTTCATGCTTTCTTAGCGATCTTTTTATTGTTGCTATGGATGCTATATTTATTATTGCTTGATTGACTGAGTGACGATTTTAAAGCGAATCTAGTTAAATGTGTAATTGTTATAAACTTAGCACATCTCGCATATCGAATAAACCCGTGCTTTTGCTTTGTAAAAACTTGGCTGCTCGTAAGGCACCTAGCGCGAAAGTCGCACGGCTACTAGCTTTGTGCGTAATTTCTACACGCTCACCTATGCCCGCAAATACTACGGTATGATCGCCCACTACATCGCCACCACGCAAGGTTGCAAAGCCAATTTTTCCTGCTTCACGCTCACCAGTGACGCCCTCGCGGGCGTAAATTGCACAATCATTCAAATTCTGCCCCAAGCCTTGAGCAGCAGCCTCGCCCAACCTTAAAGCCGTACCAGAAGGCGCATCTACTTTATGACGGTGGTGCATTTCAACCACTTCAATATCATAGCCATCGTTAAGCACCTTGGCAGCTTGCTCAACCAAATCTAGCAGTAAAGTCACACCCACACTCATGTTAGGCGCAAACACAATGGCAATATCTTTAGATGCCGCTGCAATTTTGGCTTTTTGTTCTACTGTAAACCCAGTTGTGCCAATTACGTGCTTTACACTTGCTTTCTTGCAAGCTTCTAAATACGCCAAACTTGCTTCTGGGCGCGTAAAATCCACCAATACGTCTGCATTTTTGAGTGCTGCCGCAATGTCACTGGTGATTTTTACACCTGTGTTTTTACCTAGGTGTGCACCTGCATCTTGACCAATTTGTGGGCTATCGGCACGGTCTAGCGCGGCATGTAGCTGCAAATTGGTATCAGCTAATACGCCCTCTATCAAAGCATGACCCATGCGACCACTTGTACCTGCAATAACAACTTTAGTTTTCATCATCAATCTAAATCCAATTTTTTAGTTACCACACAACATCACTTCGCGAGTTGGTGTACACCTTTTAGCTAGCGCTAAAAACCAATTTTTTCTAACATTTTATCGAAAAAGCTAGGCTCAGTTTCTGGTGGTAGCGCATCTAGCTCAGCTTTAGCTGGTTTAGATACAATATTAGGCGCGGGTGATGCCGCTGTAGGCAACAGCTCCACCTTCATCTCATCTGCACGACTTATATCAAAATTTTTGTCTAGTCTAAAAATTATCTTCTCGTCTTTTCTATTCGATAAAGGTAATGGCTTTAATGGCCTCGAGAGCTGTGAGTCCGCTGCTGGTGGCTTTTCTAGAAGCGGCCTATTAAACACCGAACTTGGAACCGCTGGTTTTGCTGGCAGTGGTTTTATAAACTCAGGTTTTGCAGGTAGCATTTTTTGTGATGGCGATTTAAAAGGTTTTAACGAATCTTTTCCTGTAATTGATGGCGTTTTTGTAGCTTCTAAGGGTTCTGTTATTAAGGGCTCGGCCACAACTGGCTCTTCATTGGGTGCCGCCTCTGTTGTCGTTTCTATGCTAGGCAACTCTATTGGCACGGCCAGCACCGATGCTGCTTCAGGTGCAGCTATCGAAGGCGCGTCAATTGTAGCTGCAGCTACTTCAATAGTTGGCGACTGTACTTTTGGTACAGCTTTTTCAGCCGCAGCAGCAGACTCATTCTTTTTCCAAAACTTTAATTTATCCAACAAACTTTGCTCAGGTACGCCTTTTTCAGGCAAGGCTTTTTCTGTAGATTCTTTAGCCATCTCAGATTTTGACTCAGGGACAACAGCTACCGCAACTGGTGCTACTAATGGCGCATCGGCTACTATAGTTTTGGTCACTGGTTTTTCATCTTTTTGCCAAAACTTAAGCTTATCCCACATGGTGGTTTCTTTTGGTTTTGGCTCCAACGTAATAGGGCCACGCGCCGCAGCCGATTCGCTAGTGTCCGCACCTGCCGTACCTGCTGGCACTACATCACCACGTACTTTGGTGAGTAATTCTTTTTCAAAATCTAAAATTACACGGCGTTGCTCAACAATTTTGCCTGCTTGACGCATTTGGTAAAAATAATCCCAACGGTCTTTGTGAAAACTATCCACAACCAAAGGCGTGCCCATAATAAAACGTACTTGTGATTTGGTCATGCCTGGCTTTAGTTGAAGCAGCATTTTTGATGTCACCACGTTACCTTGCTGAATATCCATTTTAAATGGCTTAATGGTAGGTACGCTAGAGCCACAGCCGCTTATAAGCGTGGTGCTTATAATGAGTACTGGCAGCAATAATTTAAGCAAGGGCTTAAATAATGTAATCAATAATGTAAATAGTTGTTGCATAATTTTTGGCGAATGACAGATGACTAAATTGACGTTAATATACCACGATGGGTTCAACCCTAAAACCCCAATTGTTATTTGTGAGCACAATGATGATGCATGATCAAAAAGATTTAAA
>JANXWL010000008.1 GCA_025351225.1 Methylotenera sp.
TGTCCAAAAAATAGCATCGAAAGCCTACTGCAACGCACGATTAGCTGTTAAAAATCGATAAAATCACACACTTTATACATTGCCAGTTGTCTATTTAACGCTAAGCAAGTTATTATCTAGGCAATTGTTAACGATTAGCCCTTATTCATTTAGGCATTAATGTCAAAATTACTCATTGTAGAATCACCTTCTAAAGCCAAAACGCTACAAAAATATCTTGGAAAAGATTTTGAAGTGCTGGCTAGTTACGGCCATGTGCGCGATTTAATTCCTAAAAATGGCGCGGTAGACCCACTCAATAGCTTTGCCATGAAATACGACATTATCGACCGCAACGCCAAGCACATGGATGCAATAGCCAAAGCGGCCAAGGTGGCTGATAGCATTTACCTAGCAACCGACCCGGACCGTGAAGGTGAGGCGATTTCATGGCATATTGCAGAAATTTTAGCTGATAAAAAGCTGCTTAAAAATAAGCTATTAAAACGTGTGGAGTTTAACGAGATTACACAAACCGCCGTTAAGCACGCAATTGACAACCCGCGCGACATTGCGATGAACCTAGTTAACGCACAGCAAGCGCGCCGTGCGTTGGATTATTTGGTCGGCTTTAATTTATCACCGCTGTTATGGAAAAAAATTCGCAGAGGCCTTTCTGCAGGCCGTGTACAAAGCCCTGCACTGCGATTGATTGTAGAGCGCGAGCTGGAAATTGAAGCGTTTAAAAATCAGGAATATTGGTCGATTCACCTAGTTGCGCTAAAACATGCGCATAGCTTTAACGCTAAATTGGTGCTGTTGAATAATGAAAAAGTAGAGCAATTTACTGTTGTTAATCATGACCAACAAGCGGATATTGTCGGCAAACTGTTGCTCGCCAGCGCTGGTAAAACCACCGTTAGCCGTGTAGAAAAGAAACAACGCAGCCGCAGCCCCGCCGCACCATTTACCACATCTACGCTGCAACAAGAAGCAGTGCGCAAGCTTGGTTTTACGACTTCACGAGCGATGAGAGTCGCCCAACAGCTGTATGAAGGTATGGATGTTGGCAGCGGCACGGTTGGTTTGATTACGTATATGCGTACCGATTCGTTTAGCATGGCGGCTGAAGCCGTAATGAGCATTCGCGAATACGTTAAGAAAAATTTTGAGGCAGATTACCTACCAAAATCGCCTATTATGTATAAAACAAAAGCTAAAAATGCACAAGAAGCGCATGAGGCTATAAGACCCACCGATATCAGTCGCACACCTGTTAAGATGCGCCAGTACTTGAATGACGAGCAATTTAAACTGTATGAGATGATTTGGAAGCGCAGCCTTGCTTGCCAAATGTCGCCCGCCAAATTTGATGCCGTAAGCGTAGATTTAGCGGTGGGTTCTGAAGCTAACTTATTCCGCGCCACAGGTCAAACCCTAGTATTCCCAGGCTTTATCGCAGTGTATATGGAGGGCCGCGATGATGAGGAAGACGAAGATGGTGAAAGCAAATTACCGAATTTAGAGACAGGTGAAGTGTTATCGGTTGAAAAAATCTACGGTGATCAGCATTTTACTGAACCGCCACCGCGTTATGGCGAAGCCAGCTTGGTGAAAATTTTAGAAGAATACGGCATAGGCCGCCCTTCTACCTACGCCAGTATTATTAGCACCCTGCAAGATCGCGAATACGTGATACTCGACAAAAAACGCTTTACGCCAACCGACGTTGGCCGCGTAGTGGTGAAATTTTTAACCGAACATTTTACCAAATATGTGGATTATGACTTTACCGCCAATCTAGAAAATGCGCTTGATAACGTGGCCGATGGCTCGCGCGAGTGGATTCCGCTAATGGACGAGTTTTGGCAAGGTTTTAACAACCAAATTATCAGCAAAGCCGATGTTGACAGGCCTGGTAACGAATTGATTGACGAAGCGTGCCCAAAATGTGGCAAACCGCTACAAAAACAACTAAGCCGCTATGGCACGTTTATAGGCTGTACGGGTTATAACGACGAGCCAAAATGCGACTACAAACGCAGCATGAATGGTACCGCGCAAGCAGGCACAGACCCCGTCACTATTGGCGTGGATGCAGAATCTGGTAAAGAAATTTACTTAATGAATGGGCCTTATGGGCCTTATCTGCAGGTTGGCGTAGCAGTTGAAGGTGACAAGAAAAAACCGAAACGTGTGAGCATTCCTAAAGAAGTACCCATTGCGAATGTGAATATCGATATTGCCAATATGTTGCTATCACTGCCACGTGATTTGGGTTTGCACCCTGAAACTAATAAGAAAATTGTTGCTAATATTGGCCGCTTTGGCCCTTACGTTAATCACGATGGTAAATTTAAATCAATCCCAAAATCTGATAGTGTGTTTAGCATTGATAACGCAGGTGCAGTTGCGCTGCTGGCTGCCGCTAATACTGGCCCAGCACCAATTGCAGATTTAGGGGCGCATCCTTCTGGCGAAGGCCGTGTAGAGATTTATGCAGGTCGTTATGGGCCTTATGTGCAGCATGCCAAAGTTCGTGCAACCTTGCCAAAAAGCATGGCACCAGAAGAGTTGACGATTGATGAAGCCTTAGGATTATTGGCTGAAAAAGCGGCTAAAGAAGAAGCTACTGGTAAAACAGGCGGTAAAAAAACAGCGGCTAGAAAGCCTGTAGCTAAAAAAGCTGCTACCAAAAAGGCAGTGGCAAAAAAAGCTACCGTTAAAAAATAGCGCCTCTCAAGACAATAAAAACTTAAAGAAATAAAAAAGCGGCCTAGACAATATCTAGAGCCGCTTTTTGTTAGTTTAAGTAAACCTAGGGATTATTCGCGATTACAACAGGATGACTTTGGCCTGTAGTCGTGCCTTTAAGCTCGCTATTATTGTATTCCATCCATTTGCGAATGCGATTAGCATCGCCAATACGCGTTAATTTACCGTAAGAATCCAACAATACTACAATCATCGGCTCACCCGCAATGGTAGCTTGCATGACTAAGCAACGACCTGCCTCGTTAATAAAGCCTGTTTTAGATAAGCCAATTTCCCACTCACCTTCTCGCACCAAACCGTTTGTGTTTTTAAACGTAACAGGATACTCGCGGCCATCCAAATATACTTCGCGATCTGCTGTTGTAGTTGCGGCACGAATTTCAGCATACTGATAAGCTGCTTGAACCATTTTAGCCAAATCTTCAGCTGTTGATACATTTTCTGAATCCAAACCAGTTGGGTCTACAAAGTGTGTATTGTTTAGTCCTAACTCATGCGCTTTGGCGTTCATGACTTTTACAAACGCAGCCTTACCACCCGCATAATTGGTTGCTAAGGTTGATGCCGCTCGATTTTCAGATGCCATTAACGCCAATTGTAAAAATTCGCCACGCTTCATCTGCGTACCAACGCTTAGCCTAGAACCAGTACCTTTTAAATAGTCAATGTCCCCTTCTGAAATGGCAATCATTTCATCTTGTGGCAATTTAGCATCTAGCATCACCATCGCTGTCATTAATTTGGTGATAGACGCAATAGGCGTTGGCTGATTGGTATTTTTTGCAAACAACACTTCGCCTGTATTTTGATTAATAATCAATGCTTTATTAGAAGCTAACTGCAGCACACCACTGCCATCATAACTTTCAGCCGTTGCATATTGACGTTGCACTTGCAACGCCCGAGAAGTGCGTAATCTTAGATTTACTTTTTGTGCCTTCACTCTGCTAAGCTGATGACGGCTAGAAATAACACGTTTGCTGCTTTTTTTGTGCGCGGCCAATACTTCAGTTGGAACTGCAACTAGACCTAGCGCTAAATAAGCAATCAGTATATTTTTAAAAATCAACTTCATCATTACAGCTTAACCTCACTAAATTTTACTAACATTTGAATTTATAATAACTAAAAAATAGTTACTTGTCATTAGCTTAGCGACTATTTTTAAAATAAATATTAAGTTTATTGTTATTGTGCCTTTTTTGATACACCCACTTTATTTTATGCTTACGGTAAACTTTGTGCGAAAATAGTCTCTAAACACTCATATCACTTAATATTAAACTCCGATTATGAAACTTCCCAATCAGTTGCATTACACCGCCGAACATTTATGGGTAAGCCAAACGCTAGATGGCGATTGGCTAGCAGGCATAACCGATTACGCTCAAGATTTACTAGGTGATATTGTGTTTATTGAGCCGCCTAAATTAGGCAGCATACTAGTAAATGCTCAGCCTTGCGGCGTGGTGGAGTCGGTTAAAACAGGTTCTGATTTACATGCGCCTATGAACGGTATTGTAACTGAAATTAATGAGGCCTTACTAGGTGCACCAGAAGGTATTAATGATAAGCCCTATGCCGCATGGATATTCAAGTTTAAGCCTAATAACACAGATGAAACGACACACTTATTAAGTGCAGAAGCTTACAAAAATTTAGTCGAAACTGACTAATTACTTGGGCAACACAAACCTCACTTTTAGCAATAACTCTTCTAGCTCTGCTGTCAGTTGCTTGCGTAAATCCAGCTCTAAATTAGGTAGCATGGTGGCCAATATTTGTTGAATATTTTCACGCATTACCTCTTGCACCGCAGGTAAATCGCTATTAACTGTCTCTAAAAAGCTTTCGCGTAACTGCTCACTTTGCACTGCCATTTCATCGGAAAATTGTGCTTTTACATCATCACCTGCAGCCGCATAAATGCTTGGGATAGCCGCATTTAATGTGCTGCGCATTTGCTCAATGGCATCGGCCTGAATCAAGCGTAAGCGTTCTGCCAAATCTTCTTTAGCACTGTGGCTAATCAACTCAAAATTATTTGCTAGCGACTGCGTCAACTGGGTTTGGTGGCTGCTAATAGACTGTGATAATTGTGCTTGATGCTGGCTGACTGACTCCGCTTGAAAAGCTTGCATTTCTTGATTTAAATTTTGGCTAATTTGTGCCGCAATTTGATCTTGCTGTTCAGCAATGGAATTGGTGTAAATCGACGGCATTGCCTCGGTAAACGTTGCGCGCATTTGTGCAAGCGCATCTGTTTGTAATTCGCTCAGTTGTTGCTGCAAATCCGCTTTCGCAGCTTGGTTAGTTGCCTCAAACAGTTCAGTTATCTCTTGCCGTAACAAGGCTTGGTGATTGCCTAACGCTTGTGTTTGAAACGCTTGCATCTCTTGGCTTATGTCGCGCGTCAATTGCGCTTTTGTATTGGCTTGCAAGTCGGCAATCTGTGTTACTAGGACTTCACTGGCCGCCTGTATTTCACTTTCTGAAATTTGCGCAAGCGTAGCATCTAGCTTGGCCACAGCCGTATTTTGTAACACAACAATTTTTTCAGTAAGGCTTTTCAATACTAAATCTGCACTACTTTGATACATCTGCGGCAACTCAGTTTTGAGATCTGCTTTGGTTTTATCAATAAAATTGCTGGTATTGGCCTCAACAGCAAGCTGCGCACTTTTAACTTCAGCTTGCAAATCTTGCAGTAAATCTTTTCTTAATGCGTCACGCACGCTAATAAGCACCGATTGTGTAATCTCCGCCTCTAGGCGTGGCCGCACATGGCTAGTTACTCTAGCGATTAATTCTGGCGTAATAAAAGACGCATCATCTAGTTTAGGCGTTGGCGTGGCAACAACACTGGGTTTTGGTTGATAAACCTCGGTTAGCAAAGGAATTTTTTTATCAGCCACTATTACCTCTATTCAAAATAGTCTCTCTTTCTATTTTATTTTTTGCTAGGTCTATGCTTTTAATTTCATAACCTCTATCACGATAAAACTTATAACGCGCCCGCGCTGCCTGCTTGTCTTGCTCGTCGTCACCGACTAATTCGATTAATTGCGTAAATCGACTAAAAAAAACGGGTTCATTAAGCGTTAAGTTAATCAATAATTCGTCTTGATACAAAGCATTTTCTTGCCAATGAATCACGACAGGCGTTTGCACCGCCACAGCATGGTTTGCCAGTACATTCGGCAAAAAACTTGTCTGCTTATTTTGCCATAAATCACTACTAACCTCACTCGCCATTACTTCATTTTCTGTAGCAATTGTTACTTGGCGACGCTTTATTAAGGCCGCTTGCACCAAATCAGCCAGCGTTTGCGACTTATTACTCACATTAAAATAAAACTCAATGCGCGTCATTATTTGCCACTGGCGGCACTGTTTTTAGCACGATTTACTAAAAATGTAGTGAGCAAGGGCACAGGTCGTCCAGTACCGCCCTTTTCTTTGCCGCTTTTCCAAGCAGTGCCAGCAATATCCAAATGTGCCCAATCATATTTTTTGGTAAAGCGTGATAAAAAGCACGCAGCCGTAATACTGCCACCAGCACGACCACCAATATTGGCCATATCAGCAAAGTTGCTATCCAGCTGGGTTTGAAACTCTTCCCACAGCGGCATGTGCCAAGCGCGGTCATGCGCGGCTTCACCTGCAGCTAGTAATTCATGTGCAAGTACATCTTTGTTACTGAACAAGCCGCTTGGGTGGTGACCTAGCGCGATTACACACGCCCCTGTTAGGGTAGCAATATCAACTACAGCCGATGGCTCAAAACGTTCTGCGTAAGTAAGCGCATCGCATAAAATCAAGCGGCCTTCTGCATCAGTATTCAACACTTCAATGGTTAAGCCAGACATGCTGGTAAGAATATCGCCTGGTTTAATTGCGCCAGCGTCAGGCATATTTTCACAGGTGGCAATTAGCCCCACTGCATTAATCGCCAAACCAAGCTCGCCAATAGCTTTAAATGTGCCCAATACACTTGCTGCGCCGCACATATCATATTTCATTTCGTCCATGTCACCACCTGGTTTTAATGAAATGCCACCCGTATCAAAGGTGATGCCTTTGCCGACTAATACGGTTGGTTTTTGCTCTTTTTTGCCTTTTAAATGCTGCAAAATAATAAAGCGTGGCGGCTCTACACTACCTTGCGCAACGCCTAAAAATGAACCCATGCCAAGTTTTTCAATTTCGGCTTGTTCTAACACTTCTACTTTAAAACCATAAGTGGCAGCCAACTGTTTAGCTTGCTCGCCCAAATAGGTTGGTGTGCAAATATTGGGTGGTAAATTGCCTAGATCTTTGGCTAAACTCACACCCGCACCAATCGCCAAGCCCTGTTTTAAGCCAACTTCAGCCTGCGCGTTGTCAGTTTTATCAACAAAAATCACGATGCTAGTTAAGGGCTGCGGATCGGCTTTTTTCTGTTTAATCGCGTTCACTTGGTAAGTCGTATCCATAACCACCTCGGCCAAAGCCGCTACTTTTGCCGCTGTGCTAGATTCTTTAATATCGATCTCGCCTAAAAAGAAACCAGCACTAGCAACGCCTTTAGGCAAGGCTTTAACGGCGGCACGCACGGTTTGGCGATACTGTTTTTCGCTAAACTCCCCTTGCTTGCCCATGCCTACCAATAACACACGCCTTGCCGTAACACCTGCAAGTCCATGCAGCACTGCACTTGAGCTTAGCTTGCCTTCGAAATCGCCCGATTTAATCACGGCGGTAACGGCATTACTGCTTGCTCCATCAATACTTTTTGCTGCATCAGTTAACTTGCCGCTCTCAAATACGCCTACAATCACACAATCTACTGCTTGGTTTTCGGGATTTCCGTTTTTTATGCTAAATTCCATGTTTGTGCCTTTTTACATTAATCAAATTATTATGAACTAAGTTTTAACCTTAATTATCCAGCGTTTTGACTTGAAATCAAAGCGTAAATTCACACGAACTTTAAATTGAAACTATTTAAAAAATCATTATCCCACGAACTCATCAGCACCGCAGGCGCGGTGTTTTTGGTGCTTATCGGCATTGTCATCGCACAACGCGCGGGTTATTTTGTGCAACTTGCTGCAAAAGGCGTTTTACCCAACGATGCCATCAACACGCTTTTAGGTTTTAATATGGTGAAATTTTTGCCAATGATTTTGTCATTAAGCATTTTTTTGGCGGTTTTGCTCACACTCACACGCTGGCATCGCGATTCAGAAATGGTCGTATGGTTTAGCGCAGGCCTTAGCATTATGCAATGGATTAGGCCCATATTAACGTTTGCCCTACCGGTGGTTGCGGTAATTACTCTATTGAGCTTACAAGTAATGCCGTGGGCGATTCAAAAAGGCCAAGATTACCGCACGCAGCTTAAAAGTCGCGATGAGCTTTCATCGATTACTCCTGGCGTATTTAAAGAATCGTCAGGCGGCGACCGCGTCTATTTTATTGAAGGCTTTGACGAGCTGGGCAATGTGGTTAAAAATATTTTTGTGCAAACTGTACAGCATCAAAAAACTGGTGTTGTGGTAGCCGCAGAAGGCAGCCGCAAAAAAGAAGCCAACGGTGATAATTTTTTAGTGATGGAAAAAGGCCGCCGCTACGAAGGCACGCCCAACTCGGCTGAAGTCTCAACTACCGAGTTCGATCGTTACGCTGTGCGCATTCAAACCAAGGAGGCTGCGCCAGAGCCTTATACGCGCCAAGCCGTGTCCACGCAATCACTGATCAAAGACAATAACCCTGGCAATAATGCGGAGCTGCAATGGCGGCTGGCCATTCCTATCTCTGCGTTAATATTAGTATTACTTTCTATTCCGCTTAGTTTTGTGGACCCGCGCGCAGGTCGATCGCTCAATTTAATTTTTGCACTGCTCATTTATATTGTTTACAACAATATTCTCAGCATTTTTCAGGCTTGGGTAACGCAAGGCAGGCTAAACCCGATGATAGGGCTGTGGCCTGTGCATATAGCATTTTCATTGCTGGCAGTTTACCTATTTTATAGACGCAACCATTTGTTACCAATAATTCCAGCATCCATCAGCAACATTTCACGGCTTTGGGAAAGAACCCCAAGCCCATGAAAATATTAAACCGTTATTTTTGGCAAGAAACCAGTCTAACCATTTTGATGATTTTGCTAGGTTTGCTGGCTATGTTTTCTTTTTTTGATTTAATTCAAGAACTTGATAGTCTAGGCAAAGGCACTTACGGTATTAGCCAAATGTTAGCCTTTGTATTATTAAGTGTGCCTGGCCATATTTATGACGTAGCACCAGTAGCCGTGCTGGTGGGCATGATGGTTAGCCTTGGCACACTAGCGCGCAATTCAGAGCTAATAATCATGCGCGTAAGCGGTTTATCGCTGATGAATATCGCAGCAATTCTACTAAAAATAGGTCTATTGTTTACGGTTATTACGTTTTTTGTGGGCGAGTTGATTACGCCCATTAGCGAAAAAATGGCGCAACGCATGCGCGTAAAAGCCACTGATTCTGTACTGGTACAAGATTTTAGATCTGGCCTATGGGTGAAAGATGGCAACAGCTTTGTGAACGTAGAAACCGTTCTGCCAGACGCCAGCTTACTAGATGTTCATATTTATGAGTTTGATGAGAACTTTAAATTGCGTAGTATAAGCAATGCTAAAAAAGCCGATTTTGCAGATGAGCATTGGGGCTTAAGTGATGTTACACAAACTAAATTTAATACCTTTAAACAAATTGCGCAAAATAATGTACAAACCCAGCTTTTTGACAAAGCCAATTGGAAGTCTCTGATTCGGCCGGAGTTGTTGAACGTATTATTGGTCGCACCAGAAAAAATGTCAGCTTGGAATTTAATCTCGTTCATCAATCACCTAGAGCTTAACAAACAAAAGGCTACGCGCTATTGGGTGGCGCTTTGGGCAAAAATGACTTACCCACTAGCGTGTATGGTGATGGTGGTTTTGGCTCTACCATTTGGCTTTTTACAGCAACGCTCTAGCGGCACCAGCACCAAAATTTTTATTGGCGTGATGCTAGGCGTGGTATATCAAATTATGAATCGCGTGTTTATACATTTGGGCGTACTTAATGATTGGCCGCCATTAATGAGTGCGATTACACCAACCATCTTGTTTTTAATTGCTGGTTTGAGCTTGCTATTTGTAATTGAGCGAAGATAGGCGAGCGTTGCTGGTAACTGGTTAAACCAAGCTGATAAAGCGCGTTTTTAACAGGCGATCATGCAAAAATAAGCGGTCTTTATCTACTAGCATCCAAAACAAGCTTAAGCCACAAACAAGCATTAATAAGCTTGCCAGCGTATATCGCACAATAGCTTGTTGCAGGTTTAAAGTCATATTCTGTTGGCTTATTAAATCATGGTTTACTAGACCTTCGTTTACTAAGTCTTGATTTACCAGCTTAATTTTCCAAGTTTTGGTTGCCAAAGTTTGCCCCGTTTTAACCCAGCACCACACAAAATAGTCACCTGCTGCCAGCCATAACAATAACTGCAGAACAGTGTGCTTAAGGCCTGTTGTTGCATCACCAAATAGTCGCACAAAAACCCAAGTACATAACATCCATAACGCAAGCAGTAACAACAGCTCATAGATACAGGCAGCAAGTAGTTTTAGGCGCGATGCATTTTGGTTCATATTGGCTTAATTTAACACAATGAGCTGATAAAAAAGCCCACTATCAGTTGAATAGCGAGCCTATTATTAATCGATAACTACTCTAAATCGGGATCGTAACCTAAATCACCAGGCTCTTTATGCAATTTTGCACGTTCCACCTCTGGCATTTTTTGATACTCCGCCCATTTTTTGCGTATATCATCCTTTTTCTCAGGGCTTAGTGCGCTAAACTCTTGATAGCGTTTACGCGCATTTTCGCGTTCGTAAGGCGTCATGCGGCTCCAGCTGTTCAAGCGTTTTTGCACACGCTGCTGCTTTTGTGCATCCATTTTGGGATAATCGTTAGCAATATCTAACATTTTTTCACGTTGCCAAGGCCTTAAGGTATCCCACTCTGAACCCAATGGAGCAAGCACTTTGTGCTGACTATCTGAAAGCTGGCTCCAAGTTTGTACCGTAGCAGTCGCGCTACTATCATCGCTAAGCGATGATTTAATACTACCAATATCGCCCATGGCGATTTGTGTCTTTTCAGCGGCTTGAGTCAGTGTGCTGGCTTGCAAACCAGTAATCAATAGCATCAAAAGTATCAGTTTATTCATCTAGCCTAGATTTCTTCAGTTAATTTAAATTTAAAATCGTTATAGTTTAGCAAGTGTATGGTTAAGCGAAGGCTCGAAACCTCTATCTACAAACGCTTCTGGCGGCAAATCTGCACTTAATAAAAATGCATCACTAGATTCATGATGATGCATAGTTTGCATCGTCACAAAACCAGCAATTATTGCAGCCAACACCAAACCTGCACTGGCGATACGGTGATGTGCTGCCCATGCGGAAATGCTGGATAATGTACCATCAGAATTCACACTAACGCCAGAAACTTGTTGTGCATGTGCTTTTACGGCACGCTCGCGGCCATTTTCAAGCTGTTTAAGCATACGCATGCTCAAGCGGTTGGCGTGCGCATCTAGCAAGCCTGCAATTTGCTTGGCTTGCACGTCTATTTCATGCTCTTGTAAGTCTTGATTATTATTTTCTCTGCTCATCATCCTGCTCCTAATTGCGATAATGCTCTACTGCCTAGTCCTTGTTTTTCTAACAAAGCCGCCAGTGTGTGAACTGCTCGTGAACAATGCGTTTTAACGCTGCCTTGCGAGCAACCCATCATTTCGGCGGTTTCTGCAACATCCATGTCCTCCCAATAACGCAATACAAAGGCTTCTCGTTGACGCGCAGGCAGCTTTTCCAGTGCTTTTTCGATGATTTGCATCGTTTGGCTGCGCTCAAGCTGAGTAGCAGGGTTAGTGCCTTCATCTTCGACATCAATCGTGTCGAGTGGGTCGTGATCTTCTTCGCCATCTTGACCCGCGCCAAAGCTCGAAAGCAGCGTAGTCCACAAGTTGCGTACTTTTTGCCTACGCCAAAAATCACGCATCGTATTTTGCAAAATGCGCTGAAATAACATCGGATACTCGGCTGCGGGTTTATCGGCGTATTTGTCTGCCAACTTTAGCATGGCGTCTTGCACAATATCCAGCGCCGCATGGTCGTCGCGAACGGCGTATACCGTTTGCTTAAATGCGCGTCGCTCTACATCGCGTAAAAAATCAGATAATTCTTGTGTACTTGCCATGAGTATTGTTAATTAATCAGTAGTATCAGTATATCAGCTTTAAGATTTATGCTGATGCGGGTTTGTATAACGCGCGCTTTTGGTTACAATCATTAACGTATTCATTCAATAGTTATGTTTATTTTGGGGTTAAAATAAAAATGCCACGTATTTTAGTGCTCATTATTTTGGGTTGGTTGCTATACAAGCTAATTAAACGTTTGGCTACAACTGCTGATGCTAACAAGCCAGCAAAAAAACCTGAAGAGAGAATGTTACAATGCGCCCGCTGCGGCTGCCATGTGCCGATAAGCGAAACCCAGAAAAAAAACAATCAAGTGATTTGCAATAATCCAGAATGCCAAGCTTAATTGGACAATTTTCACACGAAGTCTTTAGTTTACCATTATGGATCTTAATCTAATTCCCAGCTTCGATGCACCCATCACTACCGCTCGTTGGCGCACGCTTAAGCTATACAATGGCTATCGCTTGCTGCTTACTTTGTTGTTGTTATTGACACAAGGCGCGTTAGATAGTGGTAACTGGTGGCAAGACTTAAATACTGATTTATCTGCCACTTTGTTTTCTAGCGTTGCTAGTTACTATTTTATTTTTAGCTGTATTGTGCTAATTTTTACTTGGCTAGAAAAACCTAATTTAAATATTAGCGTTACCATTCAAATTATTGTCGATATTGTATTTATTGTACTGCTAATGCATGCACAAGAAAGCAGCCAAGGCAGCATCGGTTTGCTATTGATTATTGCCATTGCAAGTACTAGTTTAATTAGCGATGGTCGCTTAGCCTTATTTTATGCGGCAATGGCCAGTATTGGCATACTACTAGAACAATCATATCGCGTAGTGTTTTCTACCAGCACTAGCAGCTCGTATACGCCCGCTGTCATGTTAAGCTTGGGTTGTTTTGCCACCGCTTGGCTGGCTTACAGCTTGGCCAAGCGGGCTAAAGAAAGCGAATTATTAGCCTCACAACGCGGTTTAGACGTACAAAATATGGCGCAAATTAACGCGCTAATTACCGATGAAATGCAAGATGGGGTGTTGGTAGTCAACCAAGATTTGCAAATTAAGCATTACAACAACCAAGCTAAATTACTGCTTGGCTTTGACGACAGCAATGTGCAAGAAAAAACGCTTCCTCAAGTTTCGTCAGAAATTACCACTATCTTGCGGGAGTGGATTAATGAAGCATCGCCAACACACGGCTTTTTGCCAACCAATAACGGTACGCCTAATTTTATTAAGCTAAGCGCGCTGTCACGTGAGTTACGCCTGCGTATTTTGCCCATTTCAGACAGTAGTGAACCAAGTAACCGCAAGCAAGGAGCAGTGATTTTTATTGAGGACTGGTCACAAATGCAAACGCAAGCGCACCAAGTAAAACTGGCCGCATTAGGCCGTTTAACCGCCAATATTGCGCATGAAATTCGCAACCCTTTAAGCGCAATTAGTCATGCCAATCAATTATTACAAGAAGAAGACTTTGATCCCGCTATCAAACGTATGCTGCAAATTATTAGCGACAATGTGCAGCGCGTAGACCAAATTATTAAAGATGTGCTGGAGCTAAATCGGCGTGACCGTACCAACCAAGAAACAATCCATTTAGAAAATTTTTTGCTCGACTTTCACACGCAATTTTGCGCTGTAGAAAAATTACCTGTACATTGTTTTAAGCTCTCGCAGGCCAATGCTGAAACGATTATTGCTTTTGATCGCCGACACTTAAATCAAATTTTATGGAACCTGTGTAAAAATGGCTGGCGACACAGCAAACAAACGGAAAATAGCCTAGAATTAGCTTTAAATTTATCGAATACAACAAAAACTGCAAACATCACGATTACTGATAATGGCGAGGGTGTTGCGGAAAGTGTGCGCAACCATTTGTTTGAACCTTTTTTTACTACCGAGAAGTCAGGTACTGGCTTAGGTCTTTATATTGCAAGAGAGCTAGCCGATGCCAATGGTGCTAAACTGGAATATAAAGCTATCGATTCAAAAAATGCGACTGGTTCACAATTTACGATTCACCTTAAAAAAAATTAGAGAACAACCAAGAAAAGGTTTAAGTTTACATGGCGCAACAATTTAATTGCTTAGTGGTGGATGACGAAACCGATATTCGAGAGCTAGTGACATTAACGCTAGAGCGTATGGATATTAGGGCGGATAGTGCAGGTAATGTAGAAGAAGCAAAAGCCTTGTTAGCGCAAAGAAGCTATGATTTATGCCTAACCGATATGCGCCTACCTGATGGGCTGGGGTTAGAGCTAGTAGAGCATATTTCGGCCAATTATAATGGCTTACCAGTGGCAGTGATTACGGCTTATGGCAGCGCCGAGAATGCCGTTTCAGCCTTAAAGGCTGGTGCATTCGATTATTTAACAAAGCCCATTTCGCTTAAGCAATTGCGCCCTTTAGTAGAATCCGCACTTAAATTATCCAGTAGCGACGTAAAAGACACAAAAAATACTATCGACTTAATTGGCAACTCGCCAGCAATGGGTGCTGTACGCATCATGATTGAAAAATTGGCGCGCAGCCAAGCACCAGTTTATGTGAGCGGCGAATCGGGTAGCGGCAAAGAGCTTGCTGCGCGACTGATTCATAGCAATAGCTCGCGGCGTGACAAAGCTTTTATCGCCGTAAACTGTGGGGCGATACCCGAAAACCTGATGGAAAGTGAATTTTTTGGCTACAAAAAAGGCGCGTTTACAGGCGCAGCACAAGACACTATCGGCTTGTTTCAAGCAGCTAGTGGCGGAACACTTTTCTTGGATGAGGTAGCCGATTTGCCGCTAGCGATGCAAGTGAAATTACTGCGCGCAATTCAAGAGAAAAAAGTGCGCACCGTAGGTGGCACAGCGGAGGAAGCAGTTGATGTGCGCATTATTAGTGCCACCCATAAAAACCTAAGCATTTTGATGGAGCAAGGCTTGTTTCGACAAGATTTGTATTATCGCCTGAATGTGATTCAACTGAAAATGCCTGCTTTGCGTGAGCGCCCAGAAGATATACCCGAGCTCACGCAAAAACTGTTATCGAAACTATGTAGTGCGCAGTCTATTTCTATGCCAAAGTTAGAAGAAGCTGCAGCCACGCTCATTGCAGAGCGACATTTTGCGGGCAATGTGCGCGAATTGGAAAATATGCTAGAACGTGCGCTAGCCATGTGCGACGGCCAAACTATCACTAGTGATGATTTATTGTTGGGTGCAGAGGCTCCCGCTAAACCTGTAAATAAATCGGATGCAGAGCAGCTAGGGTTTGTGCCCAGTCGCAATTTAGAAATTGGTCTACCCGAGTATTTAGAAGACATTGAAAAACGCGCCATTTTAAAAGCGCTAGAAAAAACCAACAACAACAAAACTGCTGCTGCCAAATTGCTTGGGGTTAGCTTTAGAACATTAAGATATAGGTTAACCAAGCTAGGCTTGGCAAAAGACGAAGATGGCGATTTAGAGGACGAAGAAGTTAATAATTAAGCTTTCTAGCTCAGGGCTATGACCAAATAAGTCACATATAGCGCGCCATTTACCATTAAATGCCACACACGAATGCCGCCTTTAGCCATTAAATAACGCATCCACAGTGCGGCAATTAAGGTGATGATAATGCCTGCAATTACCTCTTTACGCGGCTGCCAAGGCGTTAGCATAATACCAATAGCTGGTAGCAAGGTGCCTTGAAACACCATCGCGCCAGTAATGTTACCAAAGGCCAGTGTGTCTTTGCCTTTGCGAATCCACAAAATGCTATTCACTTTTTCGGGCAATTCTGTCGCGATAGGAATAATCAATAAAGACAGCATTAAAGCTGAAATGCCTAATAACTCAGAAGCTGCTTCTACGCCATTTATAAAGCCTTTTGCGCCGGCAATCAGCAAGCCTAAACCAATTAGTAATTGCAAAATAATGGTTGTAGTATTGGTTGGAATGCCGAGTTTGTTCAAAAACATATCGGATTCAGCTTCTGTTGCGTGGCCTTCTTCTACCAAGTTTTTCGAAGCACGAATGGTTTGCCACACATAAACAACATAAGTCGCTATCATTAATATGCCCATGCCGTAACGCGCGGCTGAGTTGGTGTGTGGTATATAAAGCGCGGCGGCGGCAAACACAAACGCAACGATAAAAAAGTTTAAATCGCGCGTTAAGCCCGTGCGCTCTGGACGCAAATGGCCACTTAATGTGCGGCGTTTTAATACCGAAGCCGCCATCAAACACACTGACAATGTCGCCAGCATTAAGGGCGCGCCTAAAATAGCCCCAACGCCAATTTCGTTGTTAGTGGCAGTATTTGATGTTCCTGCAAAAATTGCTAAAAGTGGCACCATGGTTTCGGGCAATGCCGTACCCACGGCGGCAAATATCGAGCCTGTCACGCCCTCTGAAATACCTAATTTTTCGCCCAAATGCTCAAGAGCATTGGTAAACACCTCTGCTGCAATTAAAATAACAATTAACATGGCGAATAGCTGCGCAAAAACCATTTTTTACCTTTACAATTAAAACTACAATTAAAACTTTAGAATGACCAAATTTTTAGCCCACATGAATTTTAGCCGATAACGCCACATATTGCATGCCAAAACCAACATTACGCATTAATAGCGCAGGCTATGTTAACGTAGCCACACAAGTAGCCTCGCCTAACTTTGATGCGCGCCCAGAAAACTGCGTAATCGACATGATTGTAATTCACAACATCAGCCTGCCGCCCAATGAATACGGCGGTGGTGGTGTGGCGCAACTGTTTACTAACACGCTCAACCCCGCTGAACATCCCTATTATACCGAGATTTATACACGTAAAGTATCATCGCATTTTTTCATTCGGCGTGATGGCGAAATCATACAATTTGTATCTTGCCTGCAACGCGCTTGGCACGCGGGCATATCAAGTTGGCAGGGTCGTGAACGATGCAACGATTTCTCGGTCGGAATAGAGCTTGAAGGTAGTGACTTTGAAGCGTTTGAAACAACACAGTACAAAACGCTGCAATCACTCATTAACTGTTTGAAAAAAGCCTATGCTATTCAACATGTTGTGGGTCATAGTGACATTGCCCCTAACCGAAAAACTGACCCTGGGCCGTATTTTGAGTGGCAAAAAATTAAATAGCAATGAATACTAAATAATATTGAAACCAATTGATGCATAAAACTACTACTTACTTTTTGATTGGCTTAATCAGCCTATTTTTGGTCGCTTGCGGGACAAAAGACAATAAAGCAGACGACAAAACCGCCAATAAAGAGGGTGACAAAAAAGGTGCAAAAGCCACTTTAGTCACTGTGACAAAAGTCAGCAATCAAGCTGTTGAAACGACAGAAGTCGCCATTGGCTCGCTAGAAGGTTTAATTAACCCCACAGTGGCAGCTGAAGTAGCCGCAAGAGTAATAAAGTTTCACGTAGTGACAGGCGAGCAAGTCAAACAAGGCCAGTTAATTGCCACGCTAGATGCAACCGATTTTGGTATGCAACGCAACGAGCAACAAGCAGAAATTGCGCGCATTCAAGCCTTGATTGATAACCAAGCCAAAACCGTGGCACGCAGCCAAGCCTTAGTGAATAAAAACTTTATATCGCAAACCGCTGTGGATAACGACATTTCGCAACAAAAAGTGCTGCAACAACAACTAGAAGGGGCAAAAGCCCGCGCGGGTAGTATTAATCATGACAGCAGTAAAACAAAGGTAATCGCCCCTGTCTCAGGTGTTGTTGAAAAACGCTTGGTGAGCGTTGGCGAATTTGTGCGCGTGGGTGACCCGATTATGCAAATTGTATCTAAACAAAAATTGCGTGCGCATTTACCCTTCCCAGAACAAATTGCAGCGCAATTTAAGGCAGGTTTAAAAGTACGCTTAACCACGCCAACCAGTGATAAAGCGGTTGAAACGACGATTCACGAACTGAAACCGATGGTAACTGAAGGCAGCCGCAGCATTGATATTATTGCTGATATTCCTGAAGGCGCACCAGGCTGGCAGCCAGGTGCTAGCGTAACTGGCACCGTAGTTTTAGGCGAACAATCTGCCGCCATGATGATCCCTGAGCAAAGCCTAATATTGCGTCCCGCGGGCGAGGTGGTGTACGTAGTTCGTGATAATGTGGCGTATCAAGCTGTTGTAAAAACGGGCTTACGCCAAAATGGCTTGATTGAAATATTAGAAGGTTTGCAAGAAAATGATGTAGTTGTGGTTGATGGCGCGGGTTTTTTAACCGACAAAACACCTGTAAATGTCAGCAACAAACACTAATGTTTAAGATATTCCCCTAAAAATTCAAAGTTCTAAATCAGGCAAGGCGCGTGCAAAAAATTATGATGCGGCATATGTTTGATTATGTAAGGAGTGATTTTTTGTACGCAACACAGCATGATGACGAAGTTTGGATTTTTAATTGACGTTACCTGAATTATCCATTAAACGCCACGTATTAGCTTGGATGCTCTCTGGCGTCATTATCTTATTCGGTCTAATCGCGTATCAGCGCATCGGCGTCGATCGTATTCCTGCGATTGATTTCCCTGTCATCATGATCAACACCACCTTGCGTGGTGCGAATCCTGATGTAGTCGACACGAGCATCACCAGCATCATTGAATCTGCCATCAACACCACTCCTGGTATCGATCATATTCAATCCGCCTCGTCACCTGGTGTATCTAGCATCAGCATTACCTTTGCGCTGGGCAAAAATATCGATGTCGCCTATAACGAGGTGCAATCGAAGGTGAATCAAGTATTAAAGCGCCTGCCGACCGATACCGACCCACCTACCGTACAAAAGGTAGACACTAATGCATCGCCAGTGATTTGGCTAGCTTTAAGCGGCGATCGCACCATTCAGCAACTTAATTTATACGCCAATAATATCCTCAAGAAAAAATTCGAAACGATTCAAGGTGTTGGCGAAGTGCAGCTTGGCGGGCGGCGCGATCGTGTGATTCGTGTCATTGTAAATCCTGCACGCATGGCCGCTTATAAGCTTACCGCAAACGATTTAACTGCCGCATTTAACCGTGAGCATGTACAGTTGCCAGGCGGATTTTTAGTCAGTAGCCAAGCCGAACAATTGCTGAAACTGGACTTGGAGTTTCACAGCACCAAAGAGTTGGCCGATTTAATTATCAACAGTAAAGCGGGCGTACCCGTTCGCTTAAAAGATATTGCCACTGTAGAAGATGGCATTACAGATAATCGTCAAATAGCGCGCTACAACGGCAAACCGACGGTAGGCATCGGCATGGTAAAAATCGCCAATGCTAATACGGTAGAAATTATTAAGGAAGTCGAAAAACGCTTAGATGTAGACATTCGCCCCAATTTGCCGCCAGGTTTAAGCTTAGATATTTCCACCAATGACTCGATTTTTATCAACCAACTAGTCGCCTCGCTAAAAGAGCATTTGGTAGAAGGCACGCTGTTTGCCGCGCTAATTGTACTGATATTTATGCGCTCGTTTAGTTCGACCGTGATGATTTGTTTAGAGATTCCCGTTTCGCTTTTGGGCGCAATCGCCGTGATGTATTTTGCGGGATATACGTTTAATAGTATGACTTTGCTCGCGCTTTTATTGCTCATCGGCGTGGTGGTAGATGACGCGATTGTAGTGCGCGAAAGCATTTTGCGACACATGTCGGGCGAGGCCGATATGAAACTAAGCGATGTGGATTTTAACAACCGCGCAGCAGTTGCCGCCTTTCGTACCAAGGCCACACAAATTGGCAGCAACGAGGTGGTATTTGCCGTGCTGGCGTCATCGGCATCGCTGGTGTGTATATTCGCACCCGTTATTTTTATGGATGGCATTATCGGCATGTTTTTTAAATCGTTTGCCGTCGTTGTCACCTTTGGCGTACTTGTTTCGCTGTTTGTGTCGCTCACGCTCACGCCTATGTTGTGTTCGCGCTACCTTAGTATTAAGCCCACTGATAACGCGTTTTACAGGCTATGTTCATCGGGCTTAAATAAGCTGGATGGTATTTACAAAAAACTGCTTCAGTTCTCTTTAACGCATCGCGGATTGGTGTTGATTGTAACCGCACTGTTTGTTGGCTTTGCGGGCTTTTACACGCTCAAAAATGTAGAGAAAGACTTTGTGCCAGAAGCCGATGAAGGTAGCTTTAGCGTCAGCATTAAAACGCCGCTAGGCTCAAGTTTGGCCTATACCGATTCGCGTATGAAGCTAGTAGAAGCGACCATCGCCAGCCATAAAAATGAGCTTGCCAGCTATTTTGCCACCATCGGTGCGGGCTCTCGCGGACAGGTCAACCAAGGCACGATTAACGTGCGCCTTAAACCCAAAGAAGAACGCAATATTAGCCAACAAAAATTGGTGAAAATGCTAAAAAAAGAGTTTGAAAATATCCCTGGCGTGCGTGCGATTCCGTCGCCCACTTCAATTGTGCGCGGCCAACGCTCAGAGAAATTGCAGTTCAATCTCACAGGCAATAATTTAGATGAAATCGGTCGACTCTCGCAGCAAGTACAGCAAGTCTTAAGCAATAATGCCGATATTGGCAAGGTAGATGTGGATGTGCAGCTTGATTTACCGCAGCTGAATATGCAAATTGATCGCACTCGTGCCGCCAATCTTGGCCTAAGCGCAAGCGACATTGCAACCGCGGTCTCGTTATACGCGGGCGGCATCAACGTGGCTAAATATAATGACACAGTCAGCGACGGCCAGCGTTATGATATTCGCCTAAAAGCCAGCGATGACGAGCTAAAAAGTGCAGCCGATTTAAGCAAGATTTACCTGCGAGCCAGTAATGGCGAGCTAGTTCGCTTGGACGCGGTTGCAAGCTTTAAGCCTGAGCTTGGCGCAGCGGTTATCGGCCGCTACGATTTGCAATATGCGGTGAATTTTTACGCCAACCCCAATGTACCGCTGGGTGAAGCGGTAGATATTGTAAAAGCCACCACCGACAAACTGGTGCCGCCAAGCTATAAAACCAAATTTACAGGCCAAGCCGAAGAATTTGGCAAAACCATGAAAAATATGAAATTTGTATTCTCACTGGGCTTTTTGCTACTGTATATGGTACTGGCCAGCCAATTTAACTCGTTTATTCAACCACTTGTGATTATGCTGGCACAACCGCTGGCGATTATTGGCGGACTAATTGCTCTGCTGATTACGGGCGATACGCTGAATATTTACTCGATGATTGGCTTGGTTCTATTGATTGGCTTAGTTGCTAAAAACTCGATTTTGCTGGTCGATTTAACCAATCAATTACTTGAAAAAGCTGTTAATGCAGGTGAAAAACTGAACAAAACAACAATCAATGCCGCTTTGTCTGAGGCCTGCCCAATTCGGCTGCGCCCCGTACTCATGACCTCGCTCACCATCATCCTCGCGCTACTGCCCGCGGCTATTGGCTTGGGTGCAGGCAGCGAAACCAACAAACCACTCTCCGTCGCCATTATCGGCGGCATGATTTCATCAACCTTGCTTACTTT
>JANXWL010000017.1 GCA_025351225.1 Methylotenera sp.
ATTTTGGCTGGTTGCTGGCATCTCTTCTTAACACCATGCGCTTTGACGGCAGGCGAAACAACTCAAGAGCGATGCAGGTCGAGTTGATAAGTCTGCAAATTCGGGGCAAGTCTTTAATTCAAAAGCGGCTCTTCAATCTAAGAACGATACAGTGAGGCAAATGATTATGACAACACTACACGCAACACCTTATAACAGAGATGCAACAGGTTTTTATTTTACCGATGCACTCGACTATGAAGCCAAATCAACCCTGCATGTTGACCGTTATGGCAATTTGGTTGAAGAATTTGAGATACAGTTTATTGACGGTGACGACGCGCAGCTTTTTGAAGCTTGTGGCATTAACCAAGCTAATCTGAATATATGGTTTGATGATATTGAGTTTTTACAAGACCATGAAAAAGTAAATCTATATTATCTGGTTGGGGTGGCGGGGTACACATTAGGCCAAGCGCTTGAAAAACTGGATGAACCTAGCATCACAGAGTCTAGCTTACATGATGCAGCCGAAGAGCTATTTGATGAATGTTGGTTGTCTAGCGTTCCTGAAAGTGTTCGTTTTTATGTGGACTATGACAAATTTGCCAGAGATTGCGAACTGAGCGGCGATATGACGGAGTTTGAATACAACAACAAAACCTACACATGTACTAATTCTAGTGCTTTGTAATTATGGAAAAGCAACATGCCTGATGATTTAGCTCAGAAGGCAGGTTGCATTTTTACACACTTCGAATTGCGGTAAGTGCTCACCTATATTTATCTTGGTAATTATGCTCGCTACCGTTTTTTAATTTCAACGCTTGCAGACAATTGTTCAGTTGGGGTTGATATGTCGTCGTTGCTTTTTTGAACTGATATATTACTCACCTGCTGAATAGGTTGCGCAACCATAAAAGCAATAACCTCTTTAGCCAAAGCTCGATCACTTAGGTCTTCAGATTTTGCTAGTACATTAGCGATATTTGCCCAAGCGTGAATTTCTTTAGTGTGCGCTTCAAAGTTTGGTTTGGCAGATTTTCTGATGATTGGGTGCTGCTGCCTAGCGGATTGATGCAGCTGATATTGATGTAAAGGTTGATGTGTCGCGCCGCGCGTTTTACGCGGTGTGGCATTGGCTTCAATGCCATATTTACGTAAGCTTTGTGCAAAGCCTTCACGCCAGCGTTGCAAGTCATTTTTACGTGGATTGAGACGTTTACTGCGTTTTTTAATGGGTGTCATTTTAATACAAACATGCACATGCGGATTATCAGTATCGGTATGCAGTGCAAATACGTACTCATGCTTGCCACCGAATTCTTGTTTTAGATAATCACGTACGGCTTCTTTCACTTCGGCAGCAGGCGTACCTTTCGCCATAGAAAATATCACATTAATAGTTTCACGGCGTTTGGATACTTCAGGAATGTCTTCCGCCCAGTCATTTTTAATGTCTTTCACATCGGCGCGGCTATTGAGTAAGCGACCTTCATGGTCTTCGAGGTTAACTTTACCATTACGTGAGATGTAATCAAGGTGATTTGCAATGGCAGCCATGCCTTTACCTGCCCCCTGCTTACTGGTAATTTTAACCATCACTTCAGGTGTTTTTTGAGTGGTACGGGTTATTTGTGCGCGTATGGCCGCAGGCTTATTGGGCATGATGATATTAGCCCATCCTATTGGTTTGGCCGTTGATATTTTAGTCGGACAGACTGGCGGATAAAATAGATTGTCACCCCAATTCACCAACAACCCATCAATGAATTTCTTTGGTCTAGCCATAATAAAAATAGCTACCAACGATCTAAATTATGGTTAGCAATGGCTTTTAAAGCCTTCCTGTCTTCGTCTAATACTTTTAACAGCGTCTGCAACATCGGCATTATATCGACCTGCGAACTACTCAGTTCATGGCTATTTAATGCGCGTGCGATTTGATTGAGATTCTGGCCTATCATCCGAATTTGATAAAGATGCTCATCCAGTTTGTCTAACTCCAGTACAGTCAACGGCGTATGTTTGATGAATTGGTAGCGCACCAAGGTGACTAACCATTGCGTGGGACTAAAGCCGCTCTTTCTAGCATGCTCAGCGAGCTTGTCGTGTTCTTTACTAGTGAGACGAATTTCAATACGATGTTTGAGCGGACTGTTTACTGGCTTAGGCAGTACGCCTTCAGGAATGTTGAGCAGTTTATCTAAAGCGGTGCCGCCTGTAAGAACTTTACTGATGAGTTGTCGCAACGCTTCACTGGGACTGATGCCACTTTGCAAGCAGTACTGTTTCCAGTCACTTTTCAAATTCGTCCTGAAGGTAATGCGTCCCGTTACATGCATTATCTTCTAGGCGCAACTTGTGGCTGTGTAATGTGCTTTTGAATAGTTGCGCTGTCCATTGCATCAATCGCTGTTTTATCGCCAATGCCTTGCCCTTTAGTATCGTAGATTTTTGGTTTAGGGATTGCGATGCCCATCTCGTTGAGCTGATTAACTGCAACCCTTAATTTCTGCTTCATAGACGCCTGCAACTTAGGGCTTGCACCTTTGGCTTTGGCAGCTTCAATGACGGCGACTTCAGCAGCACTAGGTCTGTATTTAAATTTGAATGACTTGTCAGCAATGGCATTATTGGTGGCTAGCTCTACTGCTTTTTGCGCTTGTGTTTTGTCTCGGTCAATGGCTACCCTAGGTTCAGCAAACTCAATCTTATTTTGTATACGACGCTTAGTATCTTCAAGTAAGGCAAGCTCTTGCGCACTAGGGGCATAACCTTCGACCGCTAAACCTTGCATACTAGCGGCTAGCCACACTTCTTTTTTAAATTCGTCTGTGCCGCTAATTTTAATTTTAGACCAGTTTTTTGCTTTGGCGAGTTCTATCATATAGCGCACGTCATCAGCATCGGATGTTTTGGCACTGATAATTTTGCCTTTGTCTTCAAACGCAAGACCTTTGGTACGGTCTTTAGAATAATACAGATGGTCTTTAATGGCATACCGTCTCAGCACTGAATCTGGGATTTCATCTACTCGCAGTCGGTGTAATTTGGTATTGTCTTTAATTGAGGTTTCATCAACCGCCACCGATTGATATGTGATTGTTTTTTCTAGGTTGGTTTTTTTATTGCTGGCCATGGTGATTAGTCCTCTGACTTAAATGAAAGCCAGCCATTGGCATGGCCAGCGTTGTAGGTTCATTCACAATACTTTTAGCAATTAACGTTTGGGTGCTTTTTGCTGAGGCGAAGTTGGTGTAGCAGGCGCGCTTGCCACTTTCGCTTCTTTGGGCGCTACTTTCTCATCTTTGATATGCTTGCGTATTTCTTGGTTACGTTCCCATGATCGCCCTGAGAGCGAATCAAGGACATTATCCATGTCTAGCATATTTAATTCTTTAGCGGACTTTTTAAGGCCAGCAACGACGCGCTCTAAATTATCTTTGGCGGGGCTAAACGGAAATACCTTTGCGGTGTCGGTTGGGTTTTTATGATCATCTTGATAGTAGATAGCAACATCAGGACGACGTAAGCTTTCTGCTGTTTTCTTAAACGCTTCAGAAGCATAATCCAGTTTAGATTTGTCATGCAAAATGACCGAGTTTTTACCAATCTCTTGCAAGACATGGCTATCAAGAACGGTAATATCGCCTTTGTATACTGCACCTGGCTTAGCTGGATACACTTGCGTGCCTTGGCCATAAATCCTATTGGCATCCATCTTAATACTGTCTGTCACGGCTAGGCCGTTTTTTGCTGCGGTATCGGGTATTGTTGCTGTTGTAGTCATGTGTTTATTCCTATCATACAAAGTAAGTGTTGATTTTTGTTGATTGCTTTAAAGACCATCAACACTTAGGTCTTTAATTGGGGTGGTCTTCAATTTTTGTGGTCTTCCAATCCTTGAGGGTTCAATTCAACTCCAACCCAGCGAAAGCGTCTTCCGTACGTATACGTGCAGTTTCAACGTCTATGCCTACTGAAGGCACGATGGCGTCGACTGCATCCAGTACATCTAAGTTAAAATCAATTTTTGCCAACACTTCTTTAGGTATATGCATAGCTTCAAGGCTATCTAATACATATTGATTAACCTGCTCTTCATCCAGTGGGTCTGTGGCAGGCGGTAATGCAATTTTGTCGTAAATATCTAGGTATTCAGCGGTAACAGGCAGTCTCAGTGCGTATTCGTCTAGGTCTGTTTCGCTATCTTCAATCTGACGTTTTTTGCCACTGGTTTTAGCAGCAAACAGATCAATATCAATCGCCGCAATAGTGGGGGCTGTGCGTAAACGGCTGGCGAACTCTGGGTCATCAAAGTAGCGGATTTTGTCACAAAGGATTGGCTTGACGTTTTCTAGTAAAATAATCTCTTTCCATTGGCCAATCTCTTTTACCTCTTGCGGCAATAATAAAGCGCGGCGTTGGTCTGAAATGCTTTCAGAGCCGCCACCGCTTTTGCCGTAGCCATGGCTACGACTGATGCTGCGGCTTTTTTCGGTGATGTAGCCTAGGCTTTCAGACACATCATTGGCGTCTTTTTGATCGCGTGGCGCATAGACAATTTGCATGGCGTGGTTCGTCATCAGCGTCCTAGCATCATCCTTACCATAATTGCTAGTCGACTCTAATTGCGCGGTGCTTTGTATAATCGGCAATAGGCGTAAGTTATAACCTGCAATATAGCTCACGGCGGTAGCGATAATGTTCACCACGCCGATACTGGTAAATTCGTCCATCAGTAACAAACACTGATACTTAAGTACCATTGGATTTTTTTGTGGCAATTCTTTAGTGTTGAGGTTTACTAATTGGCTAAATAGCAAATTGATAATGAGCTTGGCATCGCCTAATTTATTCGGCGTAATGCCAATATAAATAGACATCTTCTTTTTACGCACATCGCGTACATCAAAGTCACAGGCGCTGGTGGCAGCATCGACAATCGGGTTGCGCCAGGGCAATAATGGTGCATTGAAGGTGCTTAATATGGATGACAGCACGTCATCGCTAGAACTGAGGAAGTTACGCATGGCAGCACGGCATTCACTACTCAACCATGCGTAGGGCATGATTTTTTCTTCAAAGTATTGTTTAATCGGTAAGCCTGAATCACGACCTGAGGTTTGACGCAATACTTCACCCATGGTGACGGGATAATCGGGTAATGTTGAGGCTAAGCCCTCTTCCTCACGCTGATCACGCAGTTCACATAAAAACAGCGTCACCGCTAAAAACAAATTGCGCGCATTATCGTTCCAAAAGGCATCTTTGCCACCGCTTGGCCAAATAGCATTGCCAAGACTAAATATGTCACCAACGCGGAATACGTCTTTGCTAATAGCGCTGAAGAAATTGTATCGGTGCGTGCGTGGTGCGGGTTTAGCGTTGTTGTCTAGGTCTTCAGCGAACGGGTTGAATAAGTAAATTTCTTGTTTCAATACATCCTTACGGTAACCCGCAGTGATGTCAAAGTTTTCTTGTTTGATGTCGAGTACGCAGACTGACTCTTCATAACTCAATAAATTAGGAATCACTACACCCACCCCTTTACCGCTACGGGTAGGTGCAGCCAGCATCACAAATTGTTGCCCGGGAAAGCGTAATGTTTGACCTCTATATTTACCCACCACAATGCCTTGGTTACCTAGCAAGCCTGACTTGGCCACTTCGCTGTGCGTAGCCCAGCGTGCGCTACCGTGTAGTTCACGTCTTTGACGCGTGGCAAGTATCGCCAGCAATGGGAGGGCAACGTAAACAAGCAATACGCTAGCACCACCTGTTACTGCAATGCGTTTACCTTGACCAACTAGTTCCCCGTTTAGATAGGCATTCAAATAATCTGGCCATGCCCAAAAATAGACTGCCGCGCCGTAGTGTAAGGGGTTAATTTTGAAGGCGGCCAGCACCATAGCCCCAGCTAGAAGCATGGTCAATGGAAATGCTACTAATATAATCAGTAGCACACCTGTGGCTTTTAGTGCAGCTCTATGGTCTTTGTAGAACGCTGAAATTGGATGAGTCATGGACGTTAGCTCGTTGGCCAGTTTTCAATAAACGTTAATTTCTACACGTCTATCGGGGGATAGGCAGTCTATTAAAGTTTGGCGTCCTAGTTTGTTGCTACAGGTTTGAGTGGCGGCCGAACTCGCAAGGCTACCTTTGCCTAAGCTTGTAAATTGAATGTAGCTTAGGTTATTTTCAAACTGAAGATAGGCGCGCACAACATCTGCTCGCTTAGTTGAAAGTGCATGGTTATATGCCGCTGATCCTAGTTTATCGGCATAGCCAACGACGCTAATGGCTTTAACGTTATTCATGGATTTAACTGATGTTGCAAAGCTTCTCAAGGAAGCTTTGCCTGACTCTAGTAATGTTGTTTGATTGAACGCAAATAAGGTACTGGTTAGTAGCGTAGCTTCTGTTAGCTCAGTGGGGTTAGTCGATTCTGGTGTTGTTGCAATAACTGACATAACCTCATTCTTTGACATGTTTTGAAGGCGGCTTTGCTCTAATTTATTTTGAGTTAGCTGCGCTTCTAATTGCGCGATTTTCTCTTGCATAGCTGCAACTTCTGCTTGCATTTGCATCAACGGATTATTGCTTGTAGCACTAATAGTCGGTATAACTTTTACTTGGTTTTCAGCCTGATTGATTGGTACGCGCTTTGCGCCATCAGGTACGATTAAGGCACTATTATTCGTGCAGCTTGCCAGCATGAATGCGCCAGCAATGGCAGCTAATAATGTTATATTTTTAGTCGTGATTTTCATGGTTTGCATCCTCTTTTCTTAATTTTAAGTTTCCAGCGCGACTTCTAATTTCTTGAATGGGTTGAAGTAAATGGCTGTCATTTTGTATGTAGTGCCTATTTGCACTTCATTTTCATTAAAAATGGATCGAGCTTCTAAATGCGCGATGATATCGACGGCACTTAACAATAAGCGTTTAATTGCTACATCTTGATAGGCGGTAGATTCGGGGTGCTCTTTTGCCATAAATATGAAGCGGCCAATGGCCTCTTCAGGCGAGCCTGCGTGCCAGCTGGTGATACTGCCACCATGTCCACTCAGTAATAGTTTCAGGTAATCGTAACTTTCAGCACCACGCAATTCAGCCAGCAACACACGGTCTGGGTTCATGCGCATGGTGCTATGAATCAAATCTGATGGCGTAATTTTGGCTAGACCTTGCCCGCCCTTGCTATAAGTTAAATGCACCACGTATTCATGATTTGGTAGAAACAGTTCGCGCGCATCTTCAATGGTAATAATCGATTCATGCTGTGGAATAGACTGGCACAGCATTTTAGAAAAAGTGGTTTTGCCTGAGCCCGTTTCGCCGACGATACCGATATTCTTATTGGCCTTGACCGCTTCAATAAAAAATTGACCAAAGTGCTTGTCTTCGAGTAAATTGATTAAACGCAAATCGGCTTTACTTAATTTGCTCATTGCTTGAGCCAAGTGATTCTTATTTAAGGCATGTTCATTAAAGTCATGTGCATCAAAGGGCATTTCGCGCGGCCGTAACCACGCCGTTTCGGAAAACAACTCATCGGCCTCATATTCAGCCATGGTTTTAGTTAATATCATGGGCTTACGAATCGATAAGTTGACCAAGCCTTTTTGTACCACTGGTGGTAGCACGACTTGAATACGCTCATCATTCGGCAAGTTGGCAGATATAATTGGCGCTGACTTATTAATGCCTTGATGGCTGTAATTGCCTACCGCTACTGCAATTTGTTCAAGGTGTGCCAAGCTCAGCGCAGGTGCTTTTATCTTTTTTCGGCCTGTGTCATTTTTAACGATAATTTCATACGGCTTATTCACAAAAATATCGGTCACACCGTCTTCATTTAAATAATGCGTAATCGGCTCAAGTAATAGACATAAGGTTTCATCGCCTTTTATTTCATACTCTTGAAACTCATTTTCCATAGCTTGGTCGTGTTGCACTAACTCCGCTTGACCTTGCTGATTTTTAGTATGTTGAGTATCGTCAGGCATTATTGCTTATCCCTAACGCTCATGCTGTCGTTAGCTTCTAACTGATACACCTCACTAAAATCTAAATCACGCGCCACCACAATCGCCAC
>JANXWL010000115.1 GCA_025351225.1 Methylotenera sp.
CGATAATGTGCGCGCAAAATAAAGAAACGCACCACTTCAGCATCGTATTTTTTTAGCACTTCACGAATCGTAAAAAAGTTGCCCAGCGATTTGGACATCTTTTCATCATCTACGCGCACAAATCCATTGTGTATCCAGTAGTTAGCCATTTGACATGGTTTTCCATCGTGGCTATGGGTTGAGTCAAAGTTCGCAGCTTCAGATTGTGCGATTTCATTCTCGTGATGTGGAAATTGCAAATCTTGTCCGCCACCGTGAATATCGAAATGCGCACCTAGCAGGCTCGAGCTCATAGCAGAGCATTCAATATGCCAGCCAGGGCGGCCTTTACCGCCATTCGCTCCAAATGGCGATTCCCAACTTGGCTCGCCAGGTTTTGCAGCTTTCCACAACACAAAATCCATCGCATCTTTTTTGTAAGCATCCACTTCTACGCGCTCACCCGCACGTAAATCATTTAAACTTTTGCCTGATAACTTTCCGTAATCGGCAAAGCTGCGCACGCTGTAAAACACGTCACCATTACTCGCTAAATACGCATGACCTTTTTCAATCAAGGCAGAAATCATCGCAATCATGCCATCAATATATTCCGTTGCACGTGGCTCAATATCTGGTCGAATAATACCAAGTCTAACCGAGTCTTCATCCATGGCATCAATAAATCGCTGTGTCAGCACGCCAATTGTTTCGTTATTTTCGTTAGCGCGCTTAATAATTTTGTCATCAATATCGGTGATATTACGCACATACGTAACTTGGTAATCGCTAGCGCGTAACCAGCGCGAAATCATATCAAACACCACCATCATACGAGCGTGACCTAGATGGCAATAATCGTACACGGTCATACCGCACACATACATGCGGACTTTGCCAGCTTCGATGGGAATAAATGTTTGCTTATCGCGGCTTAAAGAGTTGTAAATTTTTAACATTTGCGCATTATAGCGAGCTTAAACCCAACAAAACAGATTAAAAATGCGAATTTAATGCCTTAATCGCAAACGGGCTATTGGATGTTGGCTATGCAATTGATAGAATAGGGTTTTTACTAACTCATCAGAGCTCAACACAATGCGTAACCTTACATTTTCTAAATTATTGATTCAATTAGTTTTAGCGTTTGCCGTTGCTAGCAGCGCAGCGTTTGCTGATGAGCTAAAAGACATTTCACAAATGGCAGAAAATGGCCAACAAGCGGCGGCTCTAGATCGTATTAACACTTACTTGGCAGCCAACCCAAAAGATGCGCAAGCGATGTTTATGAAAGGCATTATTTTAGCCGAAAGCAATAAACGTGACGAAGCAATAAAAGCCTTTACTGAGTTAACTGAAAAATACCCTAACTTGCCAGAGCCTTATAATAACTTAGCGGTTTTATACGCAGATGCTGGTCAATACGATAAAGCTAAAAACGCGCTAGAAACCGCAATAAAAACTCACCCAAGTTATGCCACTGCGCATGAAAACTTAGGCGATATTTACGCGCGCATGGCATCTGAGGCTTATGACAAAGCCTTGCAATTAGATAGCGGCAACTCGCGCGCGCAAAGCAAACTAGCCATGATTAAAGATTTATTTGGCACTGGCAACAAAATGGCATCTGCTAGCAAGCCTGATGCCAGCAAAACAGGTAAAACGCCAACAATGCCGATTCGCACCGCTGACAAAAAGCCTGAGCCAACAAAAGTAGCTGATACTGAAAAACCTGTTGCTGACACAGGTTCTAGCGATGAAAAAAATATTGTAGACGCAGTAAACAACTGGGCAAAAGCTTGGTCAGCTAAAGACTTAAATAAATACTTTGATAGCTATGCTGATAGCTTTAAACCAGCCAAAGGTGAAAGCCACAAAGCGTGGGAGCAAACACGCCGCGATCGCATTAGTAAACCATCTAGCATTAATGTGGGTATCGCCAATCCAAAAGTAACGCTTGAAGGAGCTGATAACGCAAAAGTAAGTTTTAAACAATCATACCGCGCAGATGGCAAACCAATTAGCACTAGTAAAACATTGATAATGAAAAAAGTGGGCGGCGTCTGGTTAATCGATCAAGAAGTTGCATCGAACTAGTAAACGCACAGCATACAATATACGTTGAACTATTTTAATAGCGCGGCTATAAACAGGAACTACTACAGAGTGAAATGCCATTGATTCAACCATTAAAGTTTATTAATCCTGTTTTAGTTGCTGCTTGTATATTGATGCCTTGGAACGCAACTGCCATCAACCATGGCAGCTTGACTGACCAATTAATTGGCAAGTCGCTAGGCCATAATTTGGTCGAAAGCTTATTGGTAAAAAGCCTTTTAGAAATTACCGAAGGTAAAACCATACAAGCTTTTGAAACAGTGAATGAATTGATTCGTACTGCGCCAAACTTTAAGTTGGCTTATCTCATTCGTGGTGATTTACTAACTGCCCGCACCCATGCCCTAACGGGGTTTGGTGATTCCAACGCTACAGAAACTAATGGTACACCTAGCGCTTCAGCCAGCAGAGATGAAATAGCTGGCTTGCGTGACGAGGCGCGCACGCGCATTGAGTATTATTTATCCCAGAAAAAAACCACGCAACTACCTAATTTGTTTGTCAAATTAAGTGCCGAGCAAGAAAACTTAATTGTAGTTGATACGGCAAAATCGAGACTTTACCTATTTAAAAAGGTAGATGGTGAGCTACAATATGCGGCCGACTATTACGTGACAGTTGGTAAAAATGGCGTTGGGAAGCAAACTCAAGGCGATAAGCGTACACCATTGGGCGTATATTTTGCAGGTACAAAACTCACGCAACCGCTTGACGACATATATGGCGATGCTGCATACCCGCTTAATTACCCAAATGAACTCGACCAGCATCAAAATAAAAATGGCTCTGGCATTTGGCTGCATGGCACGCCATCTGGCACATACAGCCGCCCGCCACGCGCGAGTGATGGCTGCGTAGTGTTGAGCAACCCCGATTTAAAAGCCTTGCAGCCCATTTTGCAAACAGGTAAAACCCCTGTAATTATTGCCGATAATTTAGAATGGCTAGATGCTGAAAAATCCGACTTTCAAACAACTGAAAAGCAAGATCTGCAAAAAGCGATTGAAGATTGGCGTAAAGACTGGGTTTCGCAAGATACTGACGAGTATCTAAGCCATTATTCTAAAAAGTTTTTTTATAGTGGCGGTGGCTTAAGCCAATGGGGTAATTACAAGCGCGGTATTCAAGCAAGCAAGCCAAAAGTGGCGATTAAAATTGATGATGTTAGTATGTTTGGCTACCCTGGCTTTGAGCAGCCAATAGTAGTCGTCAATTTTGAGCAAGACTTTAAAAGCCCAAGCTTGCAAAACAAAATGCGCAAACGCCAATATTGGGTGAATGAGAACGACAAATGGAAAATTATTTATGAAGGCGCTGGTTAATTTAATGAAATTCAAAAACCTATTGTTAAGCTGCTTATTATTGAGTATCTCAATCTGCGCTCTCGCGGCTCCCAGTGTGGAGTTTCAAACCTCGCAAGGCAATTTCACCATAGAGCTCTACCCTGAAAAAGCACCTAAAACTGTGGCTAATTTTTTGCAGTATGTTAAAGATGGCTTTTATGAAAACACGATTTTTCACCGGGTAATTAGCCATTTTATGATTCAGGGCGGTGGCTTTGAGCGCGATTTAAGTGAAAAAAGTACGCGTGCTGCCATTGCTAATGAAGCTGGCAACGGCTTATTAAATCAAACTGGTACAGTTGCCATGGCACGCACGGCCGATCCCGACTCTGCCACTGCGCAGTTTTTTGTCAACCTTACCGATAATCAATTTTTAGATTATGTGAGCCCAGACCCTGACCAAATTGGCTACTGCGTGTTTGGTAAAGTGACAAGTGGCATTGAAGTGATACAAAAAATTGGCCTTACTCAAACTAACACAGTAGGCAGATACAGTGACGTGCCTGTTAAACCCGTCATCATTAAAAGCGTAAAGCTATTAGCTGAAGTCGTTAAAGATGCTCCCAAAGATGCATCAAAAGAAACAGCTAAATAAGCTTTAAGCAACTCTCAAATTTTAAATTTTAAAGGATTTTTTGTGGTTAAACTTTCTACCAATTTTGGTGATATTACGCTTGAACTCGATGCAGACAAGGCTCCTATTACTGTCGCCAATTTTTTACAGTATGTAGATAGCGGGTTTTATAACGATGTTATTTTTCACCGTGTGATTGACGGCTTTATGATTCAAGGTGGTGGCTTTGATGCCAATATGAAACAAAAAACCACCAAAGATGAAATTAAAAACGAAGCAGACAATGGACTGACCAACAACAAATATACTGTTGCAATGGCACGCACATCGATTCCAGATTCCGCCAGCAGTCAATTTTTTATTAATATAGCCGATAATGATTTTCTCAACCATACCGCTAAAACATCCAGCGGCTGGGGCTATTGCGTGTTTGGCAGAGTAATTGATGGTATGGATGTGGTTGATAAAATTGCTGGGGTAGCAACGACCAGCAAAGCAGGCCATCGCGACGTGCCTGCAGAGTCAGTCACTATTGAAAAAGTAACTCGCAGCTAATACTTTGCCAGCAAAACCGCATGGAACATTGCTTATTCATTTCTGATTTGCACCTGTGTGACTCACGCCCGCATATAACAAACGCTTTTATTCAGTTTTTAGAAAAAACTGCTGCCAAAGCCCAAGCGCTGTATATCTTGGGCGATTTTTTTGAATACTGGGCTGGCGATGACGTGATTGAGTTTGGGTTTCATCAACCCATTATTAACGCTCTAAAAAACCTTAGCACAAACGGTGTTAAGGTTTTTTTTATGGCTGGTAACCGCGATTTTTTAATTGGAAAAGGCTTTGCAAGAGCGACGGGTTTACACATATTGCCAGACCCAAGCGTAATTATGTTGTACGGCAAACCAGTATTGCTAAGCCATGGCGATGCACTATGTACCGATGATGTTGCCTATCTGGAGTTCCGCGCGCAGGTACGGAACACAGCTTGGCAAACTCAGTTTTTAAGCCAGCCATTAGCTACGCGCATTGCAACTATTGAGCAACTACGCATTAAAAGTGAGCAAGAAAAGTCCACGAAAAGCATGCAGATTATGGACGTAAATGCTGTAGCTGTTGGCGATTGTTTGCGTAGATTTTCTTACCCGCCACTATTTATTCATGGCCACACACATCGCCCTATGCAACATTTTCATACAGTCGATGGGAAAACGTGTGAACGTTGGGTGCTAGGTGATTGGTACGAGCAAGGCAGTTATCTTGAGTTAAGCGCAACAAGCTGTACAGCACGCAAACTGGCAGATTAGTCACATGACAAAAAAAATAATAGTGTGTACTAACTATCGCGCGAACCCTAATAATCCCTCTTGTATGGCTCGTGGTAGTCAAGAAATTTTTGCCGCATTAACCCAACAATTAGCACAAGAGAATATGCCAATTACTGTTGAGGAATCACCCTGCTTGGGGTTCTGCGAGATTGGTCCAAACCTTCGCTTAATGCCAAGCGGAACGTTTTTTCACGAAGTGTCAGATAAAAAACTAAGCCTAATTATTAAAAAAGCTAAGCTTTTCTTAAAGCAACAATAATAATATGGTATTAAACTTGATAGCCAGGAATGCTGCTTTCATCAACATCATCAATTTGATGTGGCTCTAAAAATTTTTCTGCATAGCGCAAATATACTTTTTCACGAATAAATAAATCAAAAATATCAGGGTCAACATGATTATCTAGCTGCATTTTGCCTAAAATATAAAGCGTTTCAGACAAAGTTTTAGCCTTTTTATATGGTCTATCTTTTGAGGTAAGTGCTTCAAAAATATCGGCTATACCCATCATACGTGCTGGGATTGACATTTGATCGCGCGTTAAGCCTTTTGGGTAACCTTTACCATCCATGCGCTCATGGTGCCCGCCCGCATACTCTGGCACGCGGCGCAAATCTTTAGGGTAAGGCAATGATTCCAGCATGTTAATAGTAACAACAATGTGATTGTTAATCACCATGCGTTCTTCTGGTGTTAAAGTGCCGCGCTCAATGGTGAGGTTATATACTTCATCCACACTCAAAAATTTAACGGTGTGGCCAGAATCGTTTAAATACTCGTAATGGGCAATATCCCTAATACGCTTTAAATCCGCTGGTTTCATCGACTCACTACCAAAGTTTACTTTGCGAATGAAATTTTTGTCATCGTCTAACTGCTTTTTAATAACAGTAATATCGTGATTAATTTGCTTGATATTGACCATCGCGCCACTACGATCTTGTAACAGCATTTTACGCAAATAAGCATTTTCGCGCTGTGTAGCCATTAAATCAAAACGATGATCAATCAAGTGAATACGATCAAAAATAGTTTCTAACTTGGTGGCTTTATCCATCACGTATTCTGGCGTGGTCACTTTGCCGCAATCGTGCAACCAAGCTGCAATTTTAAGCTCGTAGATTTCTTTCTCGCTCATCGCAAAGTCTTTAAGCGGCCCAGCATCCGCTTTAATCGCAGCCTCAGCCAACATCATCGTAAGCTCAGGCACGCGCTGGCAATGTCCGCCAGTGTAAGGCGACTTTTCATCAATGGCATCGGCAATCAACTTAATAAATGACTCAAATAGCCCTTTTAAACCCTTTATTAAATGATGATTGGTGAGTGCCACTGCGGCTTGCGAGGCCAAGGATTCGACCAAGTGCTGATGCGATTCAGAAAAAGCAATAATCTCATTGGTTTGTGGATCTATCGCATTAATGAGCTGTAACACGCCAATAATTTCATTTTCATGATTTTTCATCGGCACGGTTAAAAAAGACTTTGACCGATAGCCCATTTTTTCGTCGAATTGTCGTGTGCCAGAAAAATCAAAACCCTCGGTTAAGTACGCATCTGGAATATTGACCGTTGTGGCATTAATAACGCTGTAAGCCGCGACCATATTATTATTCGGCTTACCATCTTCAAGATAAATCGGCAACGTAGGAAATGGGATATCCTTACCCGTACTGCCTCCCATCGCAATATTAAGGCTTAAGGTACGCAAAATTTCAAATTTAAGCGTTGCCTCTTCGGTAACCGTATACAAGGTGCCGCCATCGGCATTGGTCAGCTCTTTAGCTCCCATTAGTATAATCTCAAGCAGCCGATTATTGTCGTGCTCTGCCGATAACGCAATACCAATCGAATTTAGGCGATCTAATTGATTAAGCACATTGGCATTTACAATTGAAGTTTGCATTATTATTTTAATTGAAGCTATGTTTAGTCGTTGATTGTTAGCTTAGAGACAACTTATGCTAAATTAAACTTCATTCTGGTTCCTGTCATATCAATCACATCATCATCGAACAATTGATGCGCCTGCAAGCCCAATTGCTGACCATTGATAAAAGGCAGCTTATTACCTTGTACATGCGATAAAAAATAGCCATGCGGTCGTTTAGTAATCACGGCTACTTGCACCCCATCACCCAAGGTTGTTAAGGCTTTATTCAGTATTAACTCTGTGCCAGAACTTGCACCCGTTAGTACTTGTAAGCGAGCCTGTTTGGGCGTTTGATTTTCTGCCTTTATTATTGGCTGCGGTGCAGCAATTGCTTGCGACATCAACTTCTCATCAGGCATTTTCCCATCAGGGACTGCTTCGTCAAACGCTTTTTCATTCAGCGCTATATTCGCCACTTTTTTAATTTCAGATTGAGGCTTGGGTGAAGAAGCAATAGGTCTTGGTGATTGCATTACAGCGGTATTCTCAAAACCATGCTGGTTACCTAATTTTTCTTGAGCTAGATTCTCAAAACGTAGCTGGTACTTACCAAACTCAATCACATCCGCATGATTTAACACATGTTTTTTAACTGGCTTTTGGTTCACTATCGTGCCATTGGTGCTGTTTAGATCCTCTAAAAACGAATCTCCTGCTATCGTTGTAATGACTGCGTGCTCGCCACTCACTGCTAAGTTATCAATATGAATATTATTTGTTGGGCGACGGCCAATCGTAATACGCTCTTTATTTAAAGCAAACTCACCTAATGCATTACCATCCAGTGAAAAATATAATTTAGCCATATTTACCTTGTATTTTACTTTTACTTAATTTGCTAGCGATTCTAGTATATTGCCATTCTAACTCAGCCAATTTTATGTTGCTTGTGACTTGCAAGTAAGTTTTTAACCCAGCTACTTTCTGCCTTAAATGGTTTTTTAACTTGAGCTATCACCACTGAAATATTGTCTGTACCACCGTTTTCATTAGCAGTGTCAATCAGCTTGATGGCTGCATTGTCAATATTGCCATTCGCTTCTACCAATATTTGAGCCATTTGTGTTTCTTTAACTAAATCGGACAATCCGTCCGAGCAAAGCAAGTAAATGTCGCCAACTACCACTTCAAGAGTTTTTAAGCCTAGCTGCACCTCTACATCTACGCCTAGCGCACGCGTAACTAGATTTTTTTTAGTCGATGCTGCGGCTTGTTCTGGTGTAATTAAGCCTGCATTAATTTGCTCTTGAATCAGCGAATGATCTTCGGTCAGCTGCGTTAACTGGTTAGCGCGTAGCCGATACATGCGTGAATCACCAATGTGCCCAATAACCAATTTATTGTCGGTAAAAACACCCGCCACCAATGTAGTCCCCATGCCAGCACACTGCGGAACATTTTGGGATATTTGATAAATGGCCTCATTAGTTTTTTTAACTGCCTCTATCAGCATTTTGGCTGCCGATAATCGCGGCTTGTTATGCATAGACTCTGTCAATTCTGCAGCAATCACCAATACAGCAATTTCACTGGCCACTTCACCCGCTTTATAGCCGCCCATACCATCAGCCAGCAGTAGCAAGCCTATCGATAAATCGCTCGCAACCGCATCTTCATTGTGTTCTCTATGTAAGCCCACATGCGTTTGGCGCACTACTTTTATCGCATTCGATACATTCAATGTGTCATATCCACGCTTGGATTAATATAGCATTACTTTCTAAATTCTTGCGGGCGCGCACTTGCAGCTACCTTATCTAACACACCGTTTATGTATTTATGGCCATCTACGCCACCATAAAGCTTGGCTAATTCTACGCCTTCGTTTATTGCCACACGATAGGGAATGCTAGCATCGAACATCAGCTCATACGATGATATACGCAAAATCGCGTGTTCTACTGGGCTTAGCTCTTCAATTTTTCTATCAATAAATGTAGAAATTTGGCTATCTAGCTCGCTAGTTTTACCGATTACGCCATCTAGTAACTGTTTAAAATAAGCTTCATCCGCTTTAATATACTCAGGGTCTTCTTTTGCGTCCAAAATCACTTGTTTCAATTCAGATGCATTAATCATGCTACGGTACACTGCTTTTAGCACCAACTCGCGTGATTTGCGGCGGTTTTGACTTACTTTGGGCTTTTTAACAACTTTCACTTCAGCATCTATAGTCATAAGGCGCGTACCAAATTAGCCATTTCAATCGCCACTTGCGCGGCTTCTGCGCCCTTAATATGCATACGTGCTAAGGCCTGATCGTCATCTTCAGTGGTTAACACGGCATTTGCCACAGGCACGCCTGTATTAAGCTGAACCTCTGAAATACCGCGTGCAGACTCATTTGCAACCACTTCAAAATGATAGGTTTCACCGCGGATAATCGCACCTAAGGCAATCAACGCGTCAAAACGCTCACTTAAGGCCATATGCTGCAAAATAAGCGGTGTTTCTAGTGCACCTGGCACGGTGGCGATGCGGATGTCATCTTTGTTTACGCCCAATTTTAATAGCTCGTCGTAGCATGCTGATAACAAACCATCACCAATATTGCTATTAAAACGCGACAAAACCACGCCAATTTTTTTGCCTGATCCGTCTAAATTAATATTAATTTTATTCAATTCAATCTCTTCAAATTCTTAAAGTACTAAAAGCCGTCATTTTACCTGATATGGCCAGCACAATGACCTAATCTAACCAGCCAAGCCTAACTAAATAACACCCATGCTTTTTGTACTGTCATCCAAATGCCATAACTGATAGGAATTAGCACGGCTAGCCACGCTAATTTAACCAAAACTGGATGCTGTGTTGAATCGCCTGATGCAGTGACAGTTGTGGCATTTTCTAACGATTTTTCATGCCCCACTTTACGCACTTCCGCCAGCTCCGCATCAGTCATAAAGTACTTGTCTGCTACAGGTTTTACAAGCAAGTTTGCCACAAAACCCACCACCATTAAACCTGCCAGCACTACAAATATTGGCGCGTATACTTGGTCAAACGGCACGCCTTTTTCTAAGCGCGTGTCGTGCAAATAATTAACCACCACTGGGCCTAAAATACCAGCAGTAGACCACGCTGTAAGTAAGCGACCGTGAATTGCGCCAACGAATTGCGTACCAAACATATCGGCCAAATAGGCGGGTATGGTCGCAAAGCCACCACCGTACATTGACGCGATTACAGCAAAACACGCAACAAACAGCGCCAACGACTTAAAGCCAGCAACGTAGCTTGCCGTGCAATACATGATGGCACCTAAAATAAAGAAAATAAAGTAGGTAAGTTTGCGACCAAGCTTGTCAGATGAGGTCGCCCAAGCAAATCGGCCAAAAATATTAAATAGTGAAATTAAGCCGACAAATCCTGCGCCAACAGCTGCCGCAGCGGCTGTCATTGCTTCGTCTTTTTTAATGTCAGCAAACCCTAAGCTTTGACCATCAGGACCAATATGATTAATTAACGCACCTCCAAAGGTTTCTTGCAACATGGGCGCAGCCGCACCAATAATGCCAATGCCTGCAGAAACATTCATGCATAAAACCAACCACAGCAGCCAAAATTGCGGTGTTTTATGTGCTTTATTTAAGTGCACATGTTTCGATGCAATCATCGTATTATTAGTGACTGCTGGCGGCGTCCAATTAGCAGGCTTCCAGCCCACTGGTGGTACACGATAACCCAATGCACCGCATAGCATAAATACAAAATAAACAGCGGCAAGTACCACAAAGGTTTGCCAAACACCTACACTTCCTGGTGACGAAAAATGACTCATTAACTTGGTAGCAAGTGGCGAGCCTATCATCGCACCGCCGCCAAAGCCCATAATCGCCATGCCTGTGGCCATTCCGCGCCTATCGGGAAACCATTTGATCAGCGTTGAAACAGGTGAAATATAGCCCAGCCCTAAACCGATGCCACCAATGACGCCGCTGCCAAGCCACATGATCCATAATTGATGGACATAAACGCCATACGCCGAAATCAGCAAGCCGCCACACCAACATAGCATTGAGACTAAACCCGCTTTGCGTGGGCCTTCGCGCTCTAGCCAACCACCCCAAAGTGCTGCCGAGCAGCCCAGCAGCACAAAAAATAGTGTGTACATCCAACCCAAATCAAACTGCGTCCAGTTGCAATCGGTTGCGGTTAAAGCACGCATGGTGCCAGATAGCTTTTCACTAAAATTAGTCGCACCTGCAGCACACGCTGCCAAAGGTTTATTATCAGCACCCATTAATGCATTGCCAAGCGGCTTCCAAAACACGCTGAAGCCATAGGCCATACCAATAGATAAGTGCACAGCCAAGGCGGCTGGCGGCACCAACCAACGATTAAAACTGGCATTTGCGGTGATGTGTTCTTTTGATAAAAAACCTGCCATGCTACCCCCTTAGAATTAGGCAATATAATAAGCTGCGCGCTTAAGCAACATAGTGTTACAAAATGCAGTAAATGGCAATTATACTGTTGAAAAAATCCCTTGTGACATATTTAAAATGTGTCATTAAAATGTCACATTAAAGTCACAAAATAGCGTCAACACTTAAATTTGAGATTAAATATGCCAGCGAATATTTTAGTGATTGAAGATGAGCCAGCCATTCAAGAGTTGCTTGCGCTTAATATTACGCAGGCTGGCCACAATGCCATACGCGCGCTTAGTGTAGAAGTTGCGCAAGAACTGTTGCGTAATACTCTGCCTGACTTGATTTTGTTGGATTGGATGCTGCCTGGTATGAGCGGCATTGAATATGCGCGCCGCTTAAAATCAGATCAAACCACCAAAGCCATACCGATTATTATGCTTACTGCGCGCGGTGATGAATACGATAAAGTACGCGGTCTAGAAGTAGGTGCCGATGATTATGTGACCAAGCCATTTAGCCCACGCGAGCTAAATGCACGTATTAAAGCTGTGTTGCGCCGCCGCGCGCCACAAATGACCGATGACCCGATAGAGATTCAAGGTTTATTGTTAGACCCAACCACGCACCGTGTCACAGGCAACAATAACAGCATTGATTTAGGGCCTACTGAATTTAGATTGCTACATTATTTTATGAGCAATGCCGAGCGTGTGCATACGCGCAGCCAATTGCTAGACAAAGTATGGGGCGACCGCGTATTTGTAGAAGACAGAACTGTGGATGTACATATTCGCAGACTGCGTAATGCTTTAGCAGTATCTAATCACCAAGATCTAATTCAAACGGTGCGCGGCTCTGGCTATCGGTTGTCGGCCAAAAATAATTAACAAGCACAATTAATTGGTATGACAGTAAGATTAAAAGCTGGCTATAATTAGTCAACTTTAATTTTAAACTAATCTTGTGCCCGATATTCGTGTAAAAGCCGCTTCATTTATATGCGCATTAAGTGCAATTTGCCTATTTTTATGGCTGATTATTAGTGCAAAAATCGCATTAATCATTTTTGCAATTGGACTGTTAACTTATCTGTTTAACCATATTGTTTGGCTACACAAACTGCACTTATGGTTTAAAAGCCCTGTTTTAAAAGAAATTCCCGAAGGTTCTGGTGCGTGGGAGGACGTATTCACCAGCTTGCTGCAGTACGAGCGCAACAACCTTGCCAACCAAGCCCAGCTTAGCTCGGCGCTAGAACGCTTTAACCTTACCGCCAATACTATCCCCGATGGCTTGGTGATTTTAAGCCCCAGCAACGAGATTGAATGGTGTACCCCTCATGCCGAAAATCAGCTGGGCTTAAATATTAGTACCGACAAAAATCTGCCGATCGTCAATTTAATTCGTGATAGCCAATTTATCGCCTATTTGTATAACGAAAACTACTGCGAGCCATTCAAGCTAAAATCTTGGCAAAATCCTGAAGTGATTTTCGAAGTTCAGCTCATACCGTTTGAATCCAAACAAAAGCTGCTGATTTGTCGAGATATGACACAGCTAGAAAAAGTAGATTTGATGCGCCGCGATTTTATTGCCAACGTTTCGCACGAGCTACGTACACCATTAACTGTAGTGGGCGGTTTTTTAGAAACCCTCACCGACATGGAAGGCGCAGTGCCAGATAACTTAAAAAGCTACTTCGCCATGATGCAAGAACAAACAGGCCGCATGCGCAGGATAATTGAGGATTTGCTCACACTTTCGACTATTGAAAGCAATAGCGAAGCGCCTGATGACATTGAAATTGACATGACGAGCCTACTCAAAACCCTGCAAAAAGATGCTTTGGGCTTAAGTCAAGGCCTAAAAAAAGCCAAGCATAAAGTACAGTTAGATGCCGACCCCTCACTTTATCTAGTTGGTGCGCAGGATGAGTTACATAGCGCGTTTAGCAACCTCGTAAGCAACGCGGTTCGCTACACGCCCACTGGAGGAGAGATATTGATTAGCTGGAATTTGATGAATGAACAACCAGTATTTGCAGTGCGTGATTCTGGAATCGGCATTGAGCAACAGCATATCGACAGACTTACCGAGCGCTTTTACCGTGTTGATCGTGGCCGTAGCCGCGAAACAGGTGGCACAGGCCTAGGGCTTTCTATCGTCAAACATATATTAATTCGCCACCAAGCTAAACTGGAAATTAGCAGTGAAATTGGCATAGGTAGCACTTTTAGCGTGGTGTTTCCCAAAGCTAGAGTTGCACATAAGCAGGACGTTAAAACATGAGATTTTTGTGTTTGACAACAGCTTGCTGCTTAGTTTGCGCCTGCGCCACCAGCGCACCACCGATTGAAGGAAAACCGATTCCAGAGCGGGGCGATAGAAGCTCTGCAAGCCAATTGACAAAAAATGATTTCGATCGCATGGCCGATGTTGAGTTGGCCGAAAATACGCAAAGTTTGCGTAATTTAATGCTTAAACTCTATAAGCGCAACCCCAATCAACTCGCCAAAAGTACCTCAGATAACGCCGAAAAAATGACCGAATGGGTATTTGAGAACGAGTTACAACATCACTGGCAATTTAAAGAAATCGTTAACAAACAAGGCACTGATGCGATTTTTTTAGCCTTTGATGCCAATTACCAAAATGACCGCGTACTGCCGTTTATTGTTGGCTTGCAAACCATGCTAGCAAAAGCACACGGCAATAAAACCGAATTTTATTTAACCGATAAAATCGAGCCACAAAACATCTATAACGTGGCACGCAATATTGAAATTGCTGCGTGGAAGCTCTCTAACGCACGCGATGCAGAGGGTAATTTGTATTTACTGACGAATGAAATTAGCGACAAAGACCGCAATCTGTCGTTCGAAAGAGAATTTGGCAAAATGATAGGTCGCACCGATTTATACGCCATCGCACTGGCCGAGAAATCACAACGGCTGATTTCGCGCGTCATCCAAAGTATTGCAACCGCTGTATTTTTACCTTTTTAAAAATTTCAATAATTTTAATATTAATCAATAATGACTGACATTAGCCCTTCTAACCCCTCATTACGTGCGCTCACAGCCCAATTTGCGCAACAGGGCAGCCTGCAGGCTATCTATTTGCGGCCAGCGCGCAGTACGCCCTGCATTACAGCTAACAACGCCACTGCCATTGCTGGACGGGGCTTGCATGGTGACAGAGCCTCTACTACGCCATCACGTAATCCATTAGGTAGCAACCGACAAATCACGCTGATTCAAGCAGAGCACATTGCGGTTATTGCTATGCTAATGGGCAAACAGCACATTGATGCTGCAGCGTTAAGGCGCAACTTAGTAGTTTCTGGTATTAATTTACTGGCAGCAAAAAGCTTGTTTAAAGACCAGCCCATGCAATTAACAATCGGCAATGTAGTGCTAGAAATCACAGGGCCATGCGAGCCATGCTCTAAAATGGAGGCTGCACTTGGTACAGGTGCCTATAACGCCATGCGCGGTCATGGCGGGGTAAATGCAAAAGTGATTATTGGTGGCGATTTAGCACTAGGCGATGCTGTTAATTGCGTTATCGCAAAAGCCCCACAGACCAACCTATTTTGATGATGCTACTTAACTTCCTTACGTGCAAGCATTGCCTCAGCATATAAGTTTTTATGCTTTAAGCATTCGGGGCTAGTTTTATCTTCGCAAATTTCACGCAATTTACAAAAACAAGTTTTTGCTACCATTGCCTCCAATGTGTTTAAAGAGCTAACTTGTGTTTTTGGAAGGCTTGTCATTAATTACACCAAAATATTCATGAATACACTATTAGTATAGCAAAGAAGCATAACAAAAAAGCCTAGTCAGCTATCTATATCGATACTGACTAGGCTTCATATTTGGTAGGGCGTGCGGGGATCGAACCCACGACAAACGGATTAAAAGTCC
>JANXWL010000127.1 GCA_025351225.1 Methylotenera sp.
ATTTAAAAGTAATTTAGAAATCAATAAGTTACGATTAGTTTTAGAATCTGCTGGCACTACATACCAAGGTGCATGGCTAGTGCTGGTGGCCTTCATTGCGGCCTCGTAAGTCGCCATATATTTTGACCATAGTGCGCGTTCTTTTAAATCATTCGGGTTAAATTTCCAGGTTTTAGTAGGCTCGTCTAACCTATCTTGCAGCCGTAGTTTTTGCTCGGCTTTTGAGATATGTAAATAGCATTTTATAATGATTGTGCCAGTTTCGGTCAGCAGGCGTTCAAAATCGTTAATCTGCGCATAGCGACGTTGGCACTCGACCTCATCAATCCAATCATGCACTTTTACAATCAACACATCTTCGTAATGGCTGCGGTTAAACACCACAATTTCACCTTTTTGCGGTACTTGTTGATGGGCGCGCCATAAATAATCGTGCGCTAACTCCTCTTCAGTTGGGCCTCTAAAATTCGCCAAACGAATTCCGAGTGGATCACATGCACTAAACACATGGCGCACCGTGCCATCTTTTCCACTCGCGTCCATGCCCTGCAACACTAATAGAATTTTATGCTGGCTTTGCGCATATAAAATATCTTGCAAGGCATTGATTTCACTTGCAAGCTTCTCTAACCCAAGCGTATCTTTGGCTTTGTCGCCCGAGCGTTCAGATTGATCGTTCGTATCAAAATCTTTTAACGAGAATTTTTTTGGATTGACGCGATATTGATCATAATTGGCCATGATTTACCCTTTATTTGATAATAATAATGCTAATTTAACACATCTAAAACATTAAAAATGATTACAATGTGGCACATGACAAACACTACACAAAAACAAGTATTAGCCAATCAAACCTTAGCTAGCGAAGCATTGGCTAAAGTACCAGAAGTTACCTTAATCTTTTGGCTGATTAAAATTCTAGCCACAACCTTAGGCGAAACGGGTGGCGACGCGGTTTCGATGTCGATGAACTTGGGCTATTTGCTGAGCACGGCAATTTTTGCGGTGATTTTTATCGTCGCGGTGATGGCACAAATTAAAGCCAAACAATTCCACCCTACCTTGTACTGGGTCACCATTATTGCTACCACCACGGTAGGCACCACGCTAGCCGATTTTGCGGATCGCTCGTTGGGTATTGGCTATGCGGGCGGTACTACACTTTTATTTACCTTGTTGATGGCATCAATTTGGATTTGGTATCGCACGTTAGGTACAGTTTCGGTAGCATCAGTAAGCTCGCCAAAATCCGAGATGTTTTATTGGGTAACGATTATGTTTTCACAAACACTCGGTACTGCGCTGGGCGATTGGATGGCCGACACCGCCGGCCTCGGTTACACAGGCGCTGCTTTAGTGTTTGGCGCAATGTTGGCGCTAGTTGCGCTAGCCTATTTTTATACTAAAATTTCACGCACTGCCTTATTTTGGGCAGCGTTTATTCTCACAAGGCCATTGGGCGCAGTAGTGGGCGATTTTCTCGATAAACCCATTGCTAAAGGTGGTTTAAATTTAAGCCGGTATTCAGCCTCAGCAGCTCTCGTGGTGCTTATTGTGGCTTGTATTTTTATATTTAAACAAAAGCCAGCGCAAAAAAGTCACTAAACAAAAAGCTTTTTCCTTAAAGCCTTGCTTTAACTTTAATGCGTTTCGCTTTAAACTAAGCGCATGAAAACATCTTTTATTTTATCTGCCGCCCTTGCCATACACGCCGCCATTGTGGCGCATGAGCCCGATATTGAATCGCTAGACCGTGCAATTGGTGATGGCGACCACTACAGTAATATGAAGCGTGGCAGCGAAGCTATTGCGGGCATGTATAATGAGCTATTGCCGCTACCGCCTGATGAGGCTTTACAAAAAATTGGTACTAAGCTGCTCAGCACTATTGGCGGCGCTTCTGGGGCATTATTTGCCAGTTTTTTTATGGGCATGGCGCGTTACGACAAAGAGCACCACCCCAAAATCACCGACCTAAACACCAACTTAGAAACCGCCGCCGCATTTGCCTATGGCGTGCAAAGTATGATGATGCGCGGCAAAGCCAATGTGGGCGAAAAAACCATGTTAGATGTGCTGGTGCCAGTATCCACCACTTTTACTACCACCGCTGCTCAAGGCAAACCCATTGCAGATATTTGCAATGCAGTTAAAAGTGCCGCCGATAAAGGCTTAGAATACACGCGCGATTTGGTTGCTACTAAAGGCCGTGCTGCAGGACTTGGCGAGCGCGCCATTGGTCATTTAGACCCTGGCGCAAAAAGCTGCCAAGTAATGATTAGCACAGTGTGTGATTTGCTGTTAAAAACAAAATAAATACCTGTTGAAGATGCCTACAAAAGGCACTAAATACTAATACTTACAAACTTGTAAAGGTAGAGCAAGCAAGGGGAGAAGCTATGAAAAAGTTTATTAACAATGTTGACGATATTTCGACAGAAAGCCTTTCTGGCTTTGCCGCAGCACATAGCGATTTAGTTAGCCTACATTTAAACCCGAATTTTTTAACGCGCACTAAGAAAATACAAGGCAAAGCACAAAATAAAGTTGCCATTATCTCTGGTGGCGGCTCTGGCCACGAACCGCTACACGTGGGTTACATTGGCTTTGGCATGCTAGATGCCGCCTGCCCTGGTCACGTGTTCTCTTCGCCATCGCCAGACCAAATGCTGGCCGCTGCAGAGCTTGTGCATGCGGGCAAAGGTATTTTGTTTATCGTTAAAAACTATGCGGGCGATGTGATGAATTTTGAAATGGCGGCAGAAATGCTGTCTTTTGAACACGACACGGTATTGGTCACTGATGATTGTGCCGTTTTAAATAGCACTTATACAACGGGTCGGCGCGGTGTGGCTGGCACGGTAATTGTTGAAAAGTGTGTGGGTAGCCTTGCTGAAACAGGCGCGAGTTTACAAGCATGCAAAGCGCTGGGTGATAAAGTAAATGCCCGTAGTGCCAGCATTGGCGTGGCTTTAACCAGTTGCACCGTCCCTGCTGCTGGTCGCCCTACTTTTGACATTGCAGATAACGAAATCGAAATGGGTGTTGGCATACATGGCGAGCCAGGCCGTAAGCGAGAAGCCATGCGCGAGGCAGATGCAATTGTAAAAGACATGCTAGACGCAATACTAGCCGACTTTAAGGCTAAAGATATTGACATTGCTTTAGCGCAAAATAATGAAGCTCTATTACTAATTAACGGTTTTGGCGCAACGCCGCTTATGGAGCTTTATTTGATTTACAACAGT
>JANXWL010000137.1 GCA_025351225.1 Methylotenera sp.
CCCAATGAAATTAAGGTAGATGACATAAGTGGAACGAATGTAGAACAAGATAACAGCGGCAAAAAAGTACTCTATTGGGAAGACCCGATGGTTGAAGGTCGACATTTTAGTAAATCAGGTAAATCACCTTTTATGGATATGCAGTTAGCGCCTAGGTACGCCGAGTAAGTTATACCTCTTAAGTGCAAAAAATTAAGGAACAAAAATGAAACGACTTCATTTAGTAGCTGTTGCTGTCTTACTTGCCTTTTTTACGGGGTTGGGATGGTTTTTAGGGCAAAAAAATAGCGCCTCGATGTTGGAAAAAATGCCAGAAAATTCGGCAAAAGCCATGCCCAGCAAACCTATCAGCAATGGCGTTATTCAAGATGATAGTGGTAAAACCGTTAAGTATTGGTATGACCCAATGGTACCAGATCAGAAGTTTGATAAGCCTGGTAAGTCACCTTTTATGGACATGCAATTAGAGCCTAAATATGCCAACACAGGTAGTAATGGACAAGAAGGTGCTGGAGAAGACAGTAGCGTAGCTATTTCATCACAAACTGCACAAAATTTAGGTATTAGACTTGAGAAAGTTTCCACTAAAAGCTTTGGTGAATCATTTTCTGCGGTAGGTCGCATCGAGCCAGACGAGCGCCGATTTTACGCGGTGCAAACGCGCATTCCTGGCTTTGTAGAGCGTTTATCAGTGCGGGCAGTGGGCGACCCAGTGAGCAAAGGTCAGAAAATCGCTGAAATTTACGCGCCCGAGCTATTGGCTGCCCAACAAGAGTATTTAGCCTTGCTCACTCTAAACGATGTCGACAGCGATAACTCACTCAAGCAAGCAGCACGTAGTCGGCTGAAATTACTAGGCATGTCTGAAGGTGAAGTAGCTGCAATCACCAAAACTGGCAAGTCTAGCCCACGTTTTGGGGTTTATGCGCCAGCATCTGGTGTGTTGACAGAGCTTGGTGTGCGTGAAGGTGGGCAAATTATGACAGGTAGTTCGCTCATGCAAATATCTGATTTATCGCAAGTATGGGTAATTGCGGAAATACCAGAGCGTGATGCCGCTAGATTAAAGCTAGGTTTGGCTGCTGAAGTGCAATTGCAAAGCCTACCAGGTGAAGTATTTAAAGGCAAAGTTGATTACCTTTACCCTATGTTGAACGAAGCCAGCCGTACTATACAGGTGCGCATTGAGTTGCCTAACAAAGGCAACCGTTTACGGCCAGGTATGTATACCAATATTGCATTTACAGGGCAAACGCATGAGGCATTATCTGTCTCTAGTGAAAGTATTATTGCAACTGGTAAACGTAAAATCGTCATTGTGAAAGAAGGTGATTTAAAAAAATCAGGCGGCTATCGTCCCGTTGACATTACAACAGGGCAAGAGCGTGATAGTAGTACTGAAATCTTAAGTGGCTTAACTGAAGGCGAAGAGGTGGTTGTTTCAGGGCAGTTCTTAATTGATTCTGAAGCATCGCTATCTGGTGTATTGGCGAGACTTTCTAATCAAAATCAGCCTAATCAAAATCAGTTGCAGCAAGATAAATCAATGGAAAATAGCATGAGTGATATGCATGACATGCCAATGAGCAAAGACAAACCGATGTCAGCCGAAAAAATGGCGTTAAACAAAATGCCAAGAGGCCGTGGCAAAGTCGTCGATATAGATATTAAGTCAGGTCATGTTACGTTGAATCATGAGCCGATTAAAGATTTGGGTTGGCCATCAATGACGATGGGCTTCAAGGTTAAAGATAGCCAGCAACTCAGTAAACTCAGAGTTGGCGATGAAGTTACCTTTGATTTAAAAGCTGAGGCACCAGAAAAGTCTGATATGCCAGCAGAATATATGATTGATCGAGTTGAAAAAACGCTAATAATAAAAGATAGCGCTACAAAAAATGACCTGAAAGATAGCGCGATGAAAGATAGCATGAAAGGCGCAAAACCATGATTGCGCAACTCATCCGTTGGTCAGCCAATAATCGTTTATTAGTACTCTTAGCAACCTTAATGGTAGTCGCATGGGGTTTATTTGCCATGCTAAGAACGCCATTGGATGCGATTCCTGACTTGTCCGATACGCAGGTCATCATTCGAACGCAATGGCCAGGTCAAGCGCCTCAGATAGTCGAGAATCAGCTGACTTATCCGCTGACGACCACCATGCTTTCGGTGCCTGGCGTGAAAACTGTACGTGGCTATTCATTTTTTGGTGATTCTTTCGTTTATATTTTATTCAATGACGGTACTGACCAATATTGGGCGCGTTCTCGTGTACTGGAATATTTGAGCCAGATTTCCTCAAAACTACCCAAAGGTGCAAACCCTAGCTTAGGGCCAGATGCGACGGGCGTGGGCTGGGTGTATGAATACGCCTTAGTCGATCGCAGTGGCAAACATGACTTAGGCGAGCTACGTGCACTACAAGATTGGTTCTTAAAATTCGAGCTCAAAACAATTCCAGGCGTGGCAGAAGTAGCCACACTTGGCGGTATGGTACGCCAATATCAAGTGCAAGTAGACCCCGATAAATTGCGCAATTATCGTATTCCGCTATCAAAAGTCGTTTCAGCGATTCAATCTGCCAATCAAGAAACTGGCGGCGCGGTGATAGAAACAGCCGAAGCTGAGTACATGGTGCGTGCGCACGGTTATTTGGAATCTTTAGGAGATTTTCGTAATATTCCATTGAGTGTTACTGAGGGGGGAACACCCGTTTTATTGTCTGATGTTGCTCATATACAAATCGGCCCAGAGTTACGCCGTGGCGTCGCTGAGTTGAGCGGCGAAGGTGAAGTAACAGGCGGCGTGATTGTTATGCGTGCAGGGCAAAATGCGCTGGAAGTCATTGATGCCGTAAAGGCAAAACTTGTCATGCTTAAGAAGAGTTTGCCAGAAGGTGTAGAGATTGTAACCACGTATGATAGGTCGCAACTTATCAAGCGCGCCGTTGATAACTTAACGCATAAGTTGATTGAAGAATTTATTGTCGTTGCGTTAGTTTGCGCGGTATTTTTATGGCACTTTAGATCAGCTTTGGTCGCGATTGTCGCCTTGCCAGTTGGTGTATTGGTCAGTTTTATCGTGATGTATTATCAAGGTGTCAATGCCAATATTATGTCGCTGGGCGGCATTGCAATTGCCATCGGCGCCATGGTAGATGCAGCGATTGTAATGATTGAAAATGCGCATAGACAGCTGGAAAGTTTCAAAAGTGAACATGGTGAACCCAATAACACTCAGCGCATAAAAGTG
>JANXWL010000140.1 GCA_025351225.1 Methylotenera sp.
TAAGCATGGCCATTTTAGAATCACGCACGCAAACAGGCATTAGCTGGATAAAAGAAAGTATCGCATTATTTAAAACTGCGCCGCGCAAATGGCTGATGCTGGCTTTAGTGTATGTGGGTTTGTTTATGATGCTGCCATCGATTCCCGTGCTGCAGTTTTTTGCTTTTGTGAGTATCTTAATGTGGCCTGTTTTTTTGGCGTTTGCAATTGCACTGTATCGCAATGCCGATATGAAAAAACAGCAAAGTTTAAGTGAGACGATGCAAACGATTAAACCCAAAATGTTACAACTAATGGCTCTGGGAGGCGCATGTTTGCTATATGCGGTATTAATGAGCTTTATGCTCAATAGCGATTTGCAAGGCTTAGCTGCTTTGGCGCAAAACAAAGATAAAATGACCGAATCGCAAATGATGGCTTTTATGCAAAAAGTGTTGCCTGTTATGTTAAAAATGTTGTTGCTATCAATCCCGCTGTTAATGGCTACTTGGTTTTCGCCTATGCTAATTGCGTTTAATAATTACAATTTGGTTAAGGCCATGAAGTCGAGCATTGCAGGTTCGTTACAGTACGTCATTGCACTAACAGCTGCATGGTTGCTGCTTACCGCTGGCATGTTAGCGTTGATGATGGCCGTAGGGATTGTCGCGGGTATCGTAAGTGCCTTAGTACCCGCATTAGGCCAGTTGTTGATACCGTTTGTTTTGTTTGGTTGCATGTTGCTAGCTACTGCGCTGATGCTGGCGTTTCAATACGTGAGCTACAGAGATGTCTTTCGCGCGGCTTAAGCCAGTTTTATTGGCGCTGCTAGCGGGTATTATTGTTTGTGCTTGCGATGGCTCAGCTAGCAAGACGGCTGATAAAAGCTTGCATGATAAAAGCGTACCTGACAAAAACTTAAAAGTCGTCATTATTCGTCATGCTGAAAAACCCAGCGAAAAGCCAGCCGACAAGTCAGATGGAGGCGATAACCTATCCTGCCAAGGCCAAAATCGTGCCTTGCAACTGCCAGCTGTGTTGATTAAAAAAATTGGCAAACCTGATTACACCTACGTGCCAGCGCTTAAGCTGGATAAAAATACCGCGCATAGTCGCATGTTTCAAACCGTTACGCCGTTTGCCGTTAAGTACGATTTAACCATTAACAGTAAATACGATGAAAGCGAACTTAATAATGCTGCTAAAAGCGTATTAAAAAAGAGCGGCACAGTGCTAATGGTGTGGGAGCATAGTGCAATACCCGATTTAGCCAAAGTGCTTGGTGTCGATAATCCGCCAAAATGGAAAGGTGCAGATTTCGACAGCATATGGATTGTAACGTATGTCAGCGGCAAGGCGGAATTGACCGTCGACCAAGAAGGACTTAACCCATCTGAGAGTTGCGGGTTTTAACTGGCTTAAGTTCTTAAGCTATATTTTTTCTAACTTAGCATATTCCATCGCTAGCGTTTTTAAGCCGTTGTTGCCAAAGTTAATTTTAATGACTAAATTTTCCCCACTACCTTCGTAAGTCACCACTACGCCTTCGCCAAATTTTGTGTGGCGCACGCTGCTGCCGATTTTAAATGGATAGTTATTGCTTTGAGATGGTGCGACTGTTTGATTTGAAGTCGTTTGGTAATTGCCGCCTGCAGCATATGGTTTTGCGATCGGTTTGCTGTTGAGTCGCTTTAACAAAGCTTCAGGTATTTCATCTAAAAAGCGTGATGGAATGCCATAGCGCACTTGACCATGCAGCATGCGGCTTTGCGCGTGGCTTAAATACAAGCGCTGTCTAGCGCGGGTGACGGCCACATACATCAACCGCCGTTCTTCTTCTAAGCCATTGTTTTCACTCATGCTATTTTCATGTGGGCAAAGACCTTCTTCTAAGCCGCTGATGAAAACTGCTTTAAATTCTAGACCTTTAGCGGCATGCACGGTCATTAATTGTAGCGCGTCATAACCAATCGTTGCTTGGTGGTCGCCCGCTTCTAAACTTGCGTGCGTTAAAAACTGCGTCATTAAATCTTGTGGTTCGTCGCCATCCACGTTGTTGTGGTTACCAAAATCTTGGTTGGTAAACGCAACGGTAGCGGTGATAAGCTCAGCTAAGTTTTCTAGCCTATCTTCGCCATCTTTGTCGTTCTCGTAATGCGCTTTAAGGCCAGATACGGTGGTGGCTAACTCGGCCACTTCGCTCAGCGTAATGCCGTAAGCTTGGTCGGTCATCTCACGAATTAAATGCACAAAACCATCTAAACCTTTGCCACCAACGCTGCCATTGCCTACTTTATTAATCGCGGCTTGCCATAAGCTGCAATCGTTTTGGCGTGCGCCTTCTTGCAATTGCTCCAAACTACGCGCACCAATACCACGCGCAGGAAAGTTAATCACGCGCAACAAGGCAGTGTCGTCATTGGCGTTGGCAATTAGCCGCATGTAAGCCAGCACGTGTTTAATCTCGGCACGCTCAAAAAAGCGCAAGCCGCCGTACACGCGGTAGGGTAGGTTAGCCGCAAATAAGGCGTGTTCTAATATGCGCGATTGCGCATTGCTGCGGTAGAGTAGGGCCATGTCGGCTAGTGGTGTGCCTTCACTTTGCAACATTTTTACTTCGTCTACTATAAATTGTGCTTCGTCGGTATCGTTATAGGCTTCATAAATACGCACGGGTTCGCCAGCGCCAGCAGATGTCCATAAATTTTTGCCCAGTCGATTTTTATTGTTTGAGATAATCGCATTAGCGGCATCTAAAATATTGCTGTGGCTGCGGTAATTTTCCTCTAACTTAACGATATTTTGTACTTTAAAATCGGTCTCAAAATCACGCATGTTACCCACCCGTGCACCACGAAAGCCATAGATAGACTGATCATCGTCACCTACCGCAAAAATACAATTGTGCCCATTAGTAACACCTTGGCCAGCCAGCAATTTAAGCCAAAGATATTGCAGCTTATTGGTATCTTGAAACTCATCAACTAAAATGTACTGAAAACGGCTTTGATAGTGTGCGCGAATGCGTTCATCACGATTTAATAGTTCGTAGCAACGCAATAAAAGCTCTGCAAAATCGGCTACGCCTTCGCGGTTGCATTGTTTGTCGTATTCCTCATAAATTTCACGTAATTTTTGGCCGTGGCCGTCATAGGCATCGACTTGGTTTGCACGCAAGCCTTCTTCTTTACAGCTATTAATATAGCCTTGTACTTGTTTGGGTGCATATTTTTCATCGTCCACATTCATCAATTTCATTAAACGTTTAATGCTAGATAATTGATCTGCGGTATCTAAAATTTGAAAGGTACTAGGCAAGCCCGCTTCACGATAATGTGCGCGCAATAAACGATTACAAAGCCCGTGAAACGTGCCAGCCCACATGCCGCGCGTGTTAATCGGCAGCATCGCGGTGAGCCTGGTGAGCATTTCTTTGGCAGCTTTATTAGTGAAGGTCACCGCCATTAAACCCATTGGTGACACTTGCCCTGTTTGAATTAGCCATGCGATACGGGTGGTGAGTACGCGCGTTTTGCCGCTACCAGCACCTGCTAAAATAAGGGCAGATTGATGCGGCAGCGTGACAGCTTCTAGCTGTTTGTTATTTAGGCCAGTGAGTAATGAGTTGGTATCCATGCCAGTATTATCGCATGGCTTTAACAGAATATTACGCGCTTAAGCAGATACAAATGGTTACAAAAATGACTGAAAAAGTTGGAACTTAGCGAAACTGCGCCAGTCTGAATTTACATGATAGCTAAGTTGATGCTTAGTTATCTTTCCGCTTCTTTCCTCCCTGAGCGGAAGCCTTAGACGATGAGGCATTTGCCCCGATTTTCATCCCCTTGAATCGGGGCTTTTTTTGAGCCAAATTTTTAATTTTAGGCCAATTTGTAACT
>JANXWL010000024.1 GCA_025351225.1 Methylotenera sp.
ATTACCAATCGCGCGGAATATATTGTTAATGCGGCCAGGCTGTTCAAGCTCCCAGTTTTGCAACATCGCCTTGATGTTTTGACGCTGCATATTAGGTTGAGATCCGCATAAATCGCAAGGGATTATGGGGAATTCCATTTGGCGCGCATAGCTGGCAATATCTTTCTCTGCACAATAAGCCAGCGGGCGAATCACCACATTTTGCTTATCATTAGTCGCCAGTTTTGGCGGCATGGCTTTAAGCTTTGCGCCAAAAAACATATTCAAAAACAGGGTTTCTACAATATCATCACGGTGATGCCCAAGCGCAATTTTATTCGCACCTAATTCTTTGGCTGTAGTGTAAATAATACCGCGGCGCAGACGGCTACATAAACTACAAGTCGTTGCGCCCTCAGGAATTTTCTCTTTCACCACCGAGTAGGTATCGGCCTCAATAATGCGGTAATCTACACCTAAATTTTTAAGGTATTCAGGCAAAATATGCGCGGGAAAATTCGGCTGCTTTTGGTCTAAATTCATGGCGATAATTTTAAACGTAATTGGCGCGCGCTCTTGCAACGCCAGCAACATCATCAGCATGGTATAACTATCTTTACCGCCGCTCATGCATACCAAAACGGTGTCGCCATCCTCAATCATGTTGTAATCGCCAATGGCCTTGCCCGTGACCGATATTAAGCTATTGCGCAGCTTGATGAAGTTGTTGGAGTGATTTTCAGGTAAATGTTTTATCATAATTATAAAAACTCAAATTTCGTCGTCATACTTTGTTGTTCAGCCAATTTTACTGCTTACATAAAAACATATGCGCGCATTAAAAATTGTTTCGCGCCTTATCTCACTTAAAACTTTGAGCTTTAAAATAAGCAATTAGTTAGCTAAAGGTTAAGTGACCGTCCACCATCTACCGCTAGCACATGACCAGTAATAAACGGCGCATCGGCAACCAAAAATTTTACTGCTTTGGCAATGTCTTGCGGGGTTCCTATCGTTTTTAAAAGCGTTTGGCTAATCACGCGTTGTCTGTAAACTTCATCAAATTGTGGGTTACTTTCTGGCCATTGCACAGGGCCAGGGGCAACTGCGTTTACGCGTACTTCGGGCGACAGCTCATGCGCGAGTGATTTGGTGAGTGTCACCAAGCCTGCTTTGGCCACACTGTATACCACATAGCCTTTTTTAGGGCGTTCGATGTGCATATCGGTGATATTCACAATGCAACCATGATTTTTACGTAGCTCACCCGCGGCAGCTTGCGCTAAAAACATAGGGGCTTTTAGGTTACTGCCAACTAAATCATGCCAGTTTTCTTCGTCAATTTTGCCAATTTCGGTTGGGTAGTAGGTGCTGGCATTGTTAATTAGCACGTCTAAGCGGCCAAATTGGTTAATCGTTTCATGCACCAAGCTGGGCAAAACAGCAATATTGAGCAAATCACCCTGAATAATCGCCACACTATTAGCACGTTGCAAATTAAGCTCGGCCTGCAAAGCGCGCGCCTCGTTAATGCTGGTTTTGTAGTGAATCATTAGCTGCGCACCGTTAGCATGCAGCTCGCGACAAATGGCTGCGCCCACGCGCTTTGCGCCGCCTGTAATTAAAACTACTTGATGATGTAACACGCTATTTGTTAAGTTCAATTTTTACTCACTTTAGTAATTGGATATTATAATGGCTTATGTCAGCATTGCCTAAACCCTCGCCACAGGCGCAAGTACTTAGCCAACAATTAGCCAATTTAATTCAACAAAAAATTGAAGATAATAATGGCTGGATAAACTTTAACAGTTTTATGCACATGGCTTTGTATACGCCCAATTTAGGCTATTACAGCGGTGGGGCTAAAAAATTTGGAATGGACGGCGATTTTGTTACCGCGCCCGAAATTTCGCCATTATTTGCCAAAACGTTAGCCCTGCAAGCAGCACAGATATTGGCTGCTATACAAGGCAGTGGCTTAACTTCTAACATCTTGGAACTAGGCGCAGGCACAGGAAAATTAGCCGCTGATTTATTGCTAGAATTGCAACAACTAGACCAGCTACCCAAGCAATATTTTATATTAGAAGTAAGCGACCACTTACGCCAAATTCAGCTTGAAAACTTGCAAGAAAAATTAGCACAAGATTTATTTAAGCACGTAGTTTGGCTAGAGCAATTACCAGAAAATTTTGTAGGGTTGATTTTTGGCAACGAGGTTTTAGATGCGCTACCTGTAGATTTAATTCACAGAACTGAGCAAGGCTTATTCGAGCGCGGAGTTGCGTTTGATAAAGAATTTGTTTGGCAAGATAAGCCATTAAAAGTAGGCCATGTGCATGATGCGGCAACTACACTAGCGTTACCCAATGATTATTTAACCGAAATTTGCTTAAGTGCCACTGGCTTAATAAATAGCTTAGCCAATTGTTTAAAGCAAGGCGTTATTTTAATGTTGGATTACGGATTTGGCGCAGCAGAATATTACCATCCGCAGCGTAATACAGGCACATTGATGTGCCATTTTCAACATTTTGCGTACTCCAATCCGCTAATAAATGTTGGCTTACAAGACATCACCGCGCATGTTGATTTTACGGCAATTGCCGAGGCTGGCACTGCGCAAGGTTTAAGCTTAGCAGGCTATTGCAGCCAAGCCAGTTTTTTAATGAATTGCGGTATTTTAACTATTTTGGCGCAAGTTTCGCCAAGCGATATGGCTACTTATGCGCCACTGGCTGCGGCTGCGCAAAAGTTACTTTCGCCAGCCGAAATGGGTGAATTGTTTAAAGTGATTGCAATGACTAAAAATATTGATGAGCCATTGATTGGTTTTAAAAGCGGCGATAAAGCCCATATGCTGTAACTCTTCACCCTCGCAGGCGAGCCAAGGTATATTTAAAGGTATAATGCGCGCCATGACTGAAATGAGCAAAAATGAAGAGGATTTAAAAAACCGTCGCATTCGCAGTTTTGTACTGCGCCAAGGTCGCGTGACTAAAGGACAAGCCAATGCGCTAGAAACACAATGGCCTAAGTATGGCGTGGAGTATGGCTTA
>JANXWL010000193.1 GCA_025351225.1 Methylotenera sp.
AAGCAGCTGAGAAAGAGCTAAAAACGTTATCGCCACAACTACATCGTTTATAAATATAGATTTTATAAATCTAGTGTACGGAATTTTTCCCAGCTTTTTAAAATTATGCTAAGTTATGACTGTGGTTACCACAGATAAAAACGATGTCTAACGATAAGGGGATGGATAATGTCTTTTACAGATGCAATTAAGGCTTGTTTTGCTAAGTATGCAGATTTTAATGGTCGTGCTAAGCGCCCAGAATATTGGTGGTTTGCGCTATTTTGTTTTGTAGTGGCTGTATTGCTTGAATATGTTAGCAGCCCAGTTTCTTGGATATTCTCTCTCGCCACCTTATTACCTTCACTAGCTGTTGGCTCACGCAGGCTGCATGACATGAACAAAAGTGGTTGGCTTCTTCTGATAGGGATTATTCCAATATTAGGTTGGATATACCTTATTTACTTATTGGCGCAGCCAGGCTACGCAGGCGATAACCAATACGGCTCACCATCCGTATAAACAAAAAGGGAGCAAATGCTCCCCTTTCTATTGTCAATTTAAGCTATATCAGCTTGCCGAAATCACTCGCCATGTCAGCCGATTTTTCACCATAATTCATATATAGCCTAACATTGCCTTTTTTATCAAACACATAGATGCCCGCACTGTGGTCTACCGTGTAATCATCTTTACTTTTACCCTCTATTTTTGAGTAGAACACCTTAAAGCTGCCTAGCGTTTCTGCAGTCTCTTGCAAGCTGCCACGCAGGCCAATAAAACGCTTGTCAAACGCAGGTACAAATTGCGCCATTATTTCTTGCGTATCACGCTGCGGATCTACCGTTACAAATAAAACTTGCACTTGATTCGATTTGTCACCGAGTAATTTCATGGCATTTTTTAAATCAAACATCGTGGTTGGGCACACATCTGGGCAATGCGTGTAGCCAAAAAATAGCGCGACAACTTTGCCTTTAAAGTCGCTTAAATTGCGTTTTTTTCCTGTGTGATCAGTCAAACTAAGCGTTTTGGCGAACTCTGCACCTGTAATATCAGTCGCATTAAATGTATCAACAGACTTATCATTGTTTTTTGCAGGGCTGCATGCTGCTAACATCAGCATTAATGCAAAAATACATAGTTTTTTCATGGCAATATTCCTTTTCAAGGTAAGTTTGATTCTAACATGAGCGAACAATTCATCGCTTTGGTTTACAATATCGTTTGCATAAAATTCTTCAGTAAATCAGTTTAAAAAGGCAATAGAAAAATGGCAATACCTAGTACTAAAACCAATGGCTCAATGGCAGATCGCGACGGCGTAATTTGGTACGACGGCAAATTAGTTGATTGGCGCAGCGCGACCACCCACGTTTTAACCCACACCTTGCATTACGGCATGGGCGTATTTGAAGGCGTGCGCGCCTACAAAACAGATAAAGGTGCAGCAATTTTCCGCTTGCAAGACCATACTGATAGACTGTTCCGCAGCGCGCATATTTTACAGATGAAAATGCCTTTCACTAAAGAAGAAATTATGGAAGCGCAAAAAGCTGCCGTGCGAGAAAATAATCTAGAGTCGGCCTACATCCGCCCAATGGCTTTTTACGGGCCTGAGGCGATGGGTATCGCAGCGAAAACGCTATCCACACACGTGATTGCTGCCGCTTGGAGCTGGGGCGCCTACATGGGCGACGAAGCTTTGACCAAAGGTATCCGCGTTAAAACGTCGTCATTTTCGCGCCACCATGTCAACATTACCATGTGTAAGGCCAAAGCTAACGGTAACTATATGAATAGCATTTTGGCGCATCAAGAAGCCGCGCAAGATGGCTACGATGAAGCATTACTATTAGATGTAGACGGTTTTGTAGCCGAAGGATCGGGCGAGAATGTATTTTTAGTGCGCAAAGGCAAACTCATTACGCCCGATTTAACTAGTGCGTTAGAAGGTATTACGCGCGACACCATTGTACAATTGGCGAATGAACTCGGCATAGAAGTGATTGAAAAACGTATCACGCGCGATGAAGTGTATGGTGCAGATGAAGCGTTTTTTACTGGCACTGCGGCAGAAGTTACGCCAATTCGCGAGTTGGATAATCGTGCCATTGGCGCGGGTAGCCGCGGCCCGATTACCGAAAAATTGCAGACCCTGTATTTTGATGTGGTAAAAGGCAAATCGGCGAAACATGCACATTGGTTGACCCTAGTTTAAAAACAGCGCCGTCATTCTGGCTGTCGCCGAAATGACGAATTTAGGAAGCTTTGAGTAATGTCCGACGTAAACGAGATAGAAATCACCGCAAAAGACCTGCCGCTGCACTGCCCTACCGCAGCTGTTGCGGCTTGGTCATCGCACCCGCGCGTGTTTTTGGATATAAGCGCTACAGGCCAAGTGGCTTGCCCTTATTGCGGCACAAAATACAAGCTCAAAGCAGGTGAAGTTGCAAACCACCATCATTAATGCTTTAAAAACAAATGCCAGCATGCGAACCTTATGGGTTGATTACACCAAAGCATTGGGAATAATATTGGTTGTGTATGGACATGTATCACGAGGTCTATATAAAGCGCAAATTCCGATGAATGAAACCCTATTTAAGCTTATAGATACTGTTATCTATAGCTTTCACATGCCGCTATTTTTCTTTTTATCTGGCTTATTTTTTGTCAGCTCACTACACAAAAGAGGAGTTAAAAGCCTGGTTGCTAACAAACTTGATTCTATCTTTTATTTATATGTAATTTGGTCTGTATTGCAAGGCGGTATCGCGCTAATTTTTCAGCAATGGACTAATAATAATGTCACGCCAAACGAAATATTTAGCCTATTTTTAGAACCTAGGGTTCAGTTTTGGTTTTTGTATGCGCTATTTTTTATCACACTCGTTTCAGCATTTATATTTGCCAAAATCGATCAAAAGTATGCGCTGGCTTTATTTTCACTGAGTTCATTAATTGTCATTTTCAACATTCCTAACTACGGCTTTACGCCACTTATTTATGTCTTACCCAATTTATGTTTTTTTATGTTTGGTATCTATTTTAACCAAATAGACAGTTTTTTTAGCACCAACAAATACAAGCTACTGCTGCCACTTACTGTGTTGTTTGCAGGTGTGCACTGGCTTTCGTTAACTCAACTTAATATTGAGCCTAACTATTCATTATCCATTATCAAATTAACAACAACATTAATCTCCATATTATTCAGCGTTAATCTTTGCATGTGCCTTGCAGAAAGGCCATCAAAGTTACTATCGACTATCGGTGCCTCTTCTATGATAATTTTCCTCGTGCATGTGATTACAGGCAGCGGCACAAGAATTGTGCTACAACATTTTTTAGGCATCAGTAATTATTGGCTTCACATCACTTTGGGCTGTTTGATGGGGCTTTTTGGCGCTATGTTATTGGCAAAATTGCTATCAAAAATAGGCCTCTCATTTTTATTTGAGGTACCAGAGCAGTTTTCTTTAGAGCGAAATTTTACTGAATTATGTGTAAAATCATCTAAAGCAAAAAATCAATAATTTACTCGCTAATAATTACCTAAGGGTTGGTTTGAACAAACACAACGTACCTAGTCGCTTTTATTCACTTGATGTATTACGTGGGGTGGCAGCTTTGTGTATTGTACTTGCACATTGGGGTGAGTTTTATGGCTTTAATACCACAAAAATTCCACCTGCTTATAGCCATCAATTTTTTACATCGGTATTGGTTTGGTTTGATTCATTCGGCTCTAACGCCGTAGATTTATTTTTCTGCATCTCAGGCTTTGTATTTTTTGGCTGTACTCAAACAGCATTTATCAATCTAAAATTTCTTTTGCAAAATTTGCATTCTTAAGATTTTCAAGACTTTACCCCTTGCACTTGCTAACGCTTTTATTGGTAGCAGCAATGCAATTTTACACGGCCTCTAACAATCAAGCCGCTATTGGAAATAACGAAACCTATCACTTTCTACTAAACCTGTTTTTTGTGTCGGCTTGGGGGATTGATAATAGCTTGTCTTTTAATATTCCCATTTGGTCTATTTCTGTGGAGATTTTTTTATATGGTATATTTTTTATATTGTGTCGATTTTTACCTAAAAAATTAGTCTTATTATTTGCACTTTCTTTAGCAGGTCATTTTGTGATTTTAAAATTCAATTATTTGATAGGTAGGGGCATGGAGTCGTTCTTTATAGGTGGCTGTGCATTAGTCATTTATGAGAAAATATTATTATCCGAAAATTGGCGAAAATTTTGTTTTTTTCTGCCAGTCATTACATTAGCAATGTGGTTTATGGTGCTGTTGTTCACAAGCGTCTATAAGCCTTTAGACCCATTTTACTTAACTGCAACGGTTCAAAAACTGCTGTCAAACGCTGTTATCTTTATTGTTTTCCCTATGACTATTTTGTCGCTAGTATTGTACGAAACCAAAAGGGGTACCTTTGGTAAAAGGCTGGCTATCTTGGGCGACATTTCTTACTCAACCTATTTATTACATTATCCATTACAACTAATTATCCTTAATATTTGGCTGAAATTTGCATTTAGCCCAGCCTGGTTTTATTCAGCAGACTTTATTCTCGCTTTCTTTGCCGTTTTAATTTTAACGGCTCTATTGTCTTATCATTATTTTGAACTGCCGATGCAAAAATGGTTAAGACAGCTGTTTAAAAACTATCAAACAAGGCAGCGTGTGCATGCATACCCCACAACAATTCAACCACTAAACTAGCATTTGCTGCAGGGCTATTTGTCCAAAAATTGACTTCAGCTTTTTGCATGCTGGTAGACAACAATCCTTTTTCTTCTAACTGACGTTTTAGTTGATTCGCTACCGCTGCACCTGTGTCAATTAGCGTCACGCTCTCGCCAACCACTTCAAGAATCGCATCTTTTACAAACGGATAATGCGTACAGCCCAGCACTATAGTATCTGCACCCTCATCCAGCAATGGCAAGCAATATTGGCGAATTAATGATTTTGTTTCAGGCGTATCTAACTCACCACGCTCAATGCATTCCACCAAGCCCACACAGGCTTCGGTGACGACTTTTACATTGCGGCCATAACTTTCTAGCAACGCTGCAAATTGCGCGCTCTTCAATGTTCCAACAGTAGCCAGCACGCCAATCACACCGTTTCTACTGGCTTCTGCCGCAGGTTTAACAGCGGGCTCCATGCCGATAATGGGCAAGGTATATCTTTTGCGCATAGCGTCAATCGCCGCCGCCGTCGCGGTGTTGCAAGCCACCACCAGCGCTTTTACATCTTTGGTAATTAAAAAATCAGCAATTTCAAAGCAGCGTGCAGTTATTTCATCAGCTGTTTTGTTGCCGTAAGGCGCATGTTTGCTATCGGCTATGTAAACTAAATCTTCATGCGGCAATAGTGCATGAATATGCTTAAGTACTGAAATGCCGCCTACGCCAGAATCCATGACGCCGATTGCTTGTTGACTAATTGATTGACTCGATAATGGTTGAATTGCCATCGAAACAGGGTTGAATGATTTATAATGACTAGATTATAGAGGATTTACAAATTGGCTAACAGGTTAAGCAAAATATACACCCGCACTGGCGACAACGGCACTACAGGCTTAGGCGATGGCACGCGTGTGGCAAAAGATAGTTTACGTATAGAAGCGATGGGTGATGTGGACGAGTTGAATTCGGTAATTGGTTTAATGCTAACCGAGACTGTGCCTGATATTTTGATTGATACGCTGACGCAAATTCAGCACGATTTATTTAATTTGGGTGGTGAAATTTGCATTCCCGATTATGTGATTTTGCAACAAGCTAACATTGATAACTTGGAAGAGGCGATTGACACGCTAAACGACGAGCTTGCGCCCTTAAAAGAGTTTATTTTACCAGGTGGCACCAAGGCAGCGGCTTTTTGCCACTTAGCGCGCACGGTTTGCCGCCGCGCCGAGCGCAAGCTGATTACATTAGCTCGGGACGAAAAAGTGACAGAAATTTCACTTAAATATTTAAACCGATTATCGGATTTATTATTTGTGGTGTGCCGCATCATCAATAAAGAAGCGAGTGTACCAGATGTGCTTTGGCAAAATAAAACCAAAGAAAAAGCGCAAGCATAATTAAGTCAACATGATAAAACCATAATGATTAAAAAGTTCTTACAAAAAGTTTTTAACAAAAAAATTAAAGGCGCGGTTGCCATTAATCAGGCCGCCATGAATCAAGCCAGCGGCAGTGACACAGGTACTGCAAAACGCATCGCAGTCAGTACGCACAAAATCGACAAAAGTTTAATTTCGCAAGCCGCGCTTAAAACCTGTGATGGTTTACAGAACGCTGGGTTTGAAGCATTTATTGTGGGCGGTGCGGTGCGCGATTTGCTGATGAATGTGAAGCCAAAAGATTTTGATGTGGCAACCGATGCAACACCAGAAGAAGTCTATAAAGTCTTTCGCCGTTCGCGCATTATTGGCCGCCGTTTTAGGCTGGTACACGTGCTGTGGGGGCAAGAGACCATTGAGGTTTCTACTTTCCGTGGTCACCACCAAAGCGAAGGTGACGCACAAACCAATGACAGCGGCCGCATTATTCGCGACAATATTTTTGGCAACTTAACCGAGGACGCTGCGCGTCGCGACTTTACCGCCAACGCTTTGTACTACAACGCTGCGACCGAGGAGGTACTCGATTTTCACAACGGTGTGGCAGACTTAAAGTCTAACCTGTTGCGCATGATTGGCGATCCAACCACACGCTACCAAGAAGATCCCGTGCGCATGCTTCGTGCAGTACGACTATCGGCCAAGCTGGGCTTAAAAATCGAGAAAAATACCGAAGCGCCGATTCAAAAGCTGGCCGATTTATTGCAAGATGTACCACCCAGTCGCTTGTTTGATGAAATGCTTAAATTGTTTTTATCTGGTCACGCAGTTGAAAGCATTAGCGCATTACGTGCGCAGCATTTGCATCATGGCTTGCTACCCTTGCTAGATGTGGTGCTAGAGCAGCCGCTGGGCGAGCGTTTTGTGATGCTGGCGCTTAAAAATACCGATGAGCGAATTAAAATAGGCAAATCGAGCAACCCAAGCTTTTTATTCGCGACCTTACTGTGGCATGAAATGCTAGTGGCTTGGGATAAGTACAAGGCACAAGGTGAACACGCAATACCTGCGCTACACATGGCGATGAACGAGGTCATCGATATTCAAGCCGAAAAAATGGCGATTCACAACCGATTTACTGCCACCATGAAAGAAATTTGGAGCATGCAGCCGCGTTTTGAACAACGCGCAGGTAAGCGCCCGTATGGCTTACTGACGCACCCGCGCTATCGCGCAGGTTACGATTTTTTATTGTTGCGCTGCGAATCAGGCGAAATTGATAATGAAATTGGCGAATGGTGGACACAGTTTGCCGACGCAGACGCAGAAACCCGCGCCGCCATGCTACTGCCAGACACCACAGCTAAAAAGCGCCGTAAGCGTAATCGCAAAAAAGCCTCGGGCAGTGTAGAGACCGCAATAAATGCCAAAGAACCAAACTAGTCGTGCATTTATTGCCTTAGGTAGCAATTTACAAAACCCAGAAGTGCAAGTTAAAAACGCATTGTTAGCACTAGAGAAACTGCCTAACACTAAGCTAGTAAAGGCTTCTAGCCTTTACAAAACCGCGCCTGTTGGTTATTTAAATCAACCTGATTTCATTAACGCAGTAGCAGAAGTCAGCACCGAATTAAGTCCACTTGAGTTGCTAGCTGTGATTTTAAACATTGAAACCGAGGCGGGCCGCAAGCGCCCATTTGCCAACGCGCCGCGTGTTTTGGATTGTGATTTGCTGCTGTATGATGATTTAACGATGCACACCAAAAAACTCACGCTGCCGCATCCACGCATGTTTGAACGTGGTTTTGTATTGCTACCTTTGGCAGAAATCGCGCCCGATTTAGTACTATTAAATAGTGAGAGTGTTGTAAAATTAGCAGAGAATTACAAAAACCAAGGCGTTAAAAAACTCACATGACCATTTTTAAAAAATACCCCTACATCGTGATTGAAGGCCCAATCGGTTGTGGCAAAACTACGCTGGCAAGCCTGCTAGCTGATAAGTTTAATGTGCAATTACTCAGCGAAAAAGCCGAAGAAAACCCATTTTTGCCGCGCTTTTATCAAGATGCTCAGCGCTATGCCCTACCCACCCAGCTGTTCTTTTTGTTTCAGCGCTCGCGTCAAATTGCCGATATGAGTCAACGTGATATGTTTACTGCGCCAACTGTGGCCGACTTTTTTTTAGAAAAAGATCCATTATTTGCGCGACTTAATTTAGATGACGAAGAATATACGCTGTACCACCAAATTTATACGCATCTGCAATTAAAATCGCCCAAGCCTGATTTGATTATCTACTTGCAAACGCCTGTAGATGAGCTTGCCGAGCGCATTGAGGAACGCAACATCAGTTACGAGCAAGAAATTCCTCACGAATATATTGAGCGTCTTGCCGATGCCTATAGTGAGTTTTTCCACAGCTATGATGCATCGCCTGTGCTGATTGTGAATAACGAAAAACTCAATATAACTAAAGATGAAACGGCGCTGAATTTGCTGATTGACCGTATTGGTCAAATTAAAAGTAGCCGCGAATATTTCAACCCCAACTTTGAATAATATGTTGCCCGAAAATCCAATGTTGGCAAAACTACAAAACAGTGTAAAAGCTGGCGAAAAACTCGCCATGCTTACTTGCTACGATGCTACGTTTGCCAAATTGATGGAACTTGCAGGTGTGGATATTTTACTAGTGGGCGATTCGCTCGGCATGGTACTGCAAGGCGCAGAAAATACGCTTAATGTGAGCATGCATCACATGACTTATCACACCAAAATGGTAAAAAATGGTGCCCAAAACACTGTAATAATGGCCGATATGCCGATTGGTAGTTACGAGCAAGATAACGAAGCTGCATATAAAAATGCGCTTTGGCTAATCAAAAGTGGCGCGCATATCGTCAAGTTTGAAGGCGGCGGTAAACGCGTGGAAACTGCGCGTTACTTAGTAGAGCGAGGCATTCCTGTTTGTGCGCATTTGGGCTTTACGCCGCAATCGGTGAATCAACTCGGTGGCTATAAAATTCAAGGTAAAACCGAAGAATCTGCCAGCCAAATTTTAAGTGATGCCAAAGCCATGTCAGAGGCGGGTGTTAGCTTTGTGCTATTAGAAATGGTGCCCGCCGTGCTAGCTAAAAAAATTACCGAAAGCATCAACGTGCCCACAATAGGCATTGGCGCTGGTGTCGATTGTAGCGGGCAAGTGCTTGTTTTACAAGACTTACTGGGCATTTACACGGGCGCAGCCAGCAAAAGCTTGGTTGACTTCAAATCGCCACGCTTTGTTAAAAACTTTTTAGCTGAAAGTGCAGTAAACGGTAAAGCCAGCATACAAGCCGCTGTTACTGCCTATGTACAAGCGGTTAAAGAAAAAACTTTTCCCGCAGCAGAACATAGCTATTAATGCAAATTATTCAAACTGTTGTTGAGTTGCGCGCTGCGCTTAAAACCCAATCTAACATTGGGTTTGTGCCCACTATGGGTAACTTACACGCTGGCCATATTGCGCTAGTCACACAAGCTAAACAGCACGTAGCCCATATTCCAAAATCATGTGTCGTCGTCAGCATTTTTGTGAATCCGTTACAATTTAGCCCAAATGAAGATTTAGCCAATTACCCACGCACCTTAGAAGCTGATTGTGAAAAACTAAAACATGCGGGTTGCGATATTGTGTTTACGCCAAGCGTGGCTGAGATTTACCCCGATTTTGACGGCAAAAGTTTGAATCAAAGTATGACCATTGACCCGCCGCCGATTGCTAATGTGCTGTGCGGCGCTACTCGTTTAAGCCATTTTGCAGGCGTGGCGACGGTAGTGATGAAACTATTTAATATCGTACAACCACAAGTAGCCGT
>JANXWL010000195.1 GCA_025351225.1 Methylotenera sp.
GATGCCATGCCAGGCGCTGCTTTACCATTAAATGAACAGTACAATGGTGGTGAAGCGCGTGCAATCTCTCATATCAAACATGCGCAAACTTCACATCAAAAGCGATTTGGCGTAAAGCCAGTAGGCATGTGGCCTGCAGAGGGCGCTGTATCTAAGCCTGCTTTAATGTTAATGGCGCAGCAAGGCGTGCAGTGGGCAGCTTCTGGCGAAGGTGTGCTGACCAATAGTTTGCATAAATCTAACCCTGTAAAAGCCTTGGTTTCGCGGCATGAATATTTGTATAAACCTTATAAAGTAAACAACAATCAAGATGAAATTATCTGTTTTTTTAGAGATGACAGACTTTCTGACAAAATAGGATTTGAATACGCCAAAATGCACAGCACGGATGCAGTGCGCGATTTTGTGCAAACCCTAGAGCATATTCATGCCACTTATCAAAAGCCAGAGAATCCCGTGGTGAGCGTGATTTTAGATGGCGAAAATGCTTGGGAGTACTATCCTTATAATGGCTATTATTTTTTAACTGAGCTATACCAAGCCTTGGCGAATCATCCCAATATTGAGATGGTGACGCAATCGGAAATTTGCCAGGCGATAAAAATGCCCGAAAAAAGCCCATACAAAGTTTTTTGTGGTAATTTGCAAGAAATCGCTGCGGGTAGCTGGGTTTATGGCAGCTTTAGTACTTGGATTGGCAGTACAGATAAAAATCGGGGCTGGGATTTGCTGTGCGAAGTTAAAAAAGTCTATGACAAGGTCCTAAAAAAAGGTGATTTAACCGCAAAAGAGCAGAAACATTGCGAAAATCAGCTTGCGGTTTGCGAAGGCTCTGATTGGTTTTGGTGGCTAGGTGATTACAACTCAGCAACCAGCGTCAATAGCTTTGATCAACTTTATAGACGTAATTTAAGCAACTTATACACTTTGCTTAAACAGCCTGTGCCTGCAAACTTGGCTGAGCCAATTGGTATGAATATTGCCAATGGTTCTGTAACCAATGGTAATGCGGCAGAGCTTGCAGGTGTAATGAAGCGCGGAACAACATAGTGCATAACCAACATCGTAAAGCAGGGGTTTTGCTGCATATTAGCTCACTCCCTGAGGGCGATTTTGGTACGAGTGGTTTTGGTAGCGCTGCGACGCAATTTGTTGATTTTTTGGCTGAAATTGGCGCACGTGTTTGGCAGACATTGCCGTTAAATATGCCGCATGATGATGGATCACCCTATCAATGTTTAAGTGCGCATGCGGGTAATATTGCGTTCATCTGTTTAGAGAATCTAGTGGCTGAAGGCTTGCTCGCGCAGCAAGATATAACTGAGCCACAAGCCAATAAATACGCACTATTTAGCAAAGCATATAGCCACTATAAACTACAAAAAAATACAGAGCTACAAAAAGAATACATCACTTTCTGTCGTAAAAATGTTACTTGGTTGGGTAATTTTTCGTTGTTTTTAGTGCTACGAGAGAAGTTTAAACATGCTAGCTGGAATGCTTGGCCAATTGCTTACAAAAATAAGCAGCCAGCCGAAATAAAAGCCATAAAACAGCGGCATGCATATGAGCTTGCAGTGATTAAGTTTAGCCAGTTTTTGTTTTTTAGGCAGTGGCATGCGCTTAAAACTTACGCCAATACAAAAGGCATTGAGATGTTTGGCGATATACCTATTTTCGTCGCTTACGACAGTGCCGATGTATGGGCGAATCCGCAGCTTTTTAGGCTAGATACAAACAAAAATATGCAAGTGGTGGCGGGTGTGCCGCCCGACTATTTTTCAGCTACTGGCCAGCGTTGGGGTAACCCGCACTATAACTGGCCTGCTATGCAAGCCAATGGCTTCAGTTGGTGGTTAGATCGCATGCGCACGCAGCAGCACATGTTTGATTTAGTGCGCATCGATCATTTTCGCGGCTTACAAGCGGCTTGGGAGATTCCAGCAAACGAAGAAACCGCTATTAATGGTGCTTGGGCAGCCGCGCCCGGCGATGCTTTGTTGCACGCAATCCTCAAACGCTTTCCTGATATGCAGTTAATCGCTGAAGACTTAGGAGTTATCACCATAGAAGTCGATGCGCTACGAGAACAATACCAACTGCCTGGCATGAAAATTTTGCAATTTGCCTTTGGTGGCGATGAGTCTAATCCTTACTTGCCGCACAATATTGAAGAAAATAGCGTGGCGTACACAGGTACGCACGACAACGATACTACGCTAGGTTGGTATCAAGCTTTAGATGAACAGGCTAAAAATCATTTGCATCGCTTGTTGGAAGTTGAGGAACCCATAATGCCTCAAGCATTGGTTGCGCTAACACTGGCATCTAAAGCCAATTTAGCCATCATTCCTATGCAAGATATTTTGGGCTTAGATGCAGAACATCGTATGAACACGCCAGGCACAGTTAATGGTAACTGGCAATGGCGGTTTAGTTGGAATATGCTTAATGCAGCAGCGCGTGATGCCATTAAAAATGCAATCGTACAAAGCAATCGAGCAATGTAATAGGTATGCATAATAGGGCGTACAAATGGCACTAACTATTGGTATCGATGTAGGCGGCACCAACATTCGCTTTGGTGTATTTAACCATACACAGTTAATTGATGAAATTAAGCTGGAAGCGAATCTTAGCTTGTTGTGTGGTGAACTTTTGCCAGAACATGCAAGCTATGAAGTTGTACGCGTACTTTCCACGGGTATTATTAGTCTGATTGAAAAACATCATGTTATTCAATCGGTTGGAATCGGATTTCCAGGCTTTATTCAACCAGAAACCAAAAAAGTGATGGCATCGCCAAATCTACCTGGCTTGCGCTATTTTAATTTGGCGGGTGAGTTATCATCAATTTTTGACATGCCGTTTACACTAGAAAACGATGCCAATGCTGCTACCTATGGCGAATTTATTTTAGCGGGAAAACCAGAAGGTGGCTTGATTTATGTTGGGCTTGGTACTGGCGTGGGTGGTGGCTTGGTGCTAGATGGTAAAATTTTTTCAGGCCAACACGGTTGCGCTATGGAAGTAGGGCACATTATTGTTGAACCAAACGGTAGGCAATGTGGTTGCGGCAACAAGGGCTGTATGGAGCAATACGCATCAGCCAGTGGCATTGCAATTAGCTATTTTAATGCCACGCAAAAAAAATTAAGTACCGTACAGATAGCCACGCTTGCAAGTGAGGGTGATAAACATGCCACTGCAGCTTACTCATTAGCAGCTAACACTTTAGCGCAAGCACTGGCGAGTATTACAAAAGTGGTTGATGTGAAAAACGTAGTGATTGGTGGAGGTGCATCTGGTGCGTGGGCATTGATGAAAATGGCATTTATGCAACGTTTTGAGGCTGATTTAATACCCATTTTGCGCAATACAATCAAGGTTAAACTATCTAACGCTAACGACAAAGCGGGTATGCTGGGCGCTGCTTTATTAAGCTTAGAATCGAGCTAAGAAGCCGTGCCACCCACCGTTAAGCCATCAATTTTTAAGGTTGGTTGACCAACACCCACAGGCACACTTTGACCTTCTTTGCCACAGGTGCCTACGCCACTATCTAATTGCATATCGTTACCAATCATCGATACGCGAGTCAGTACATCTGGCCCGTTGCCAATTAGCGTTGCGCCTTTTACAGGGTGGGTGATTTTGCCGTCCTCAATCATGTAAGCTTCAGCTGCGCTAAACACAAATTTACCACTAGTAATATCCACTTGACCACCGCCAAAATTAGCTGCGTATAGGCCTTTTTTAACCGATTTGATAATCTCTGCAGGATCTTTGTCGCCATTGTGCATGTAAGTGTTAGTCATGCGCGGCATAGGAATATGCGCATAGCTTTCACGGCGCGCATTACCTGTCACAGGCATGTTCATTAGGCGCGCGTTCAGCGTATCTTGAATATAACCGCGCAAAATGCCGTCTTCAATCAGCACAGTTTTATTGGTTTGGTTACCTTCGTCATCCATGCTGAGAGAGCCTCTTCTATCTGCAAGAGTACCGTCGTCTACAATCGTGATGCCTTTGGCAGCGACTTGCTTGCCCATCATGCTGGCAAAAGCAGAGCTGCCTTTGCGGTTAAAATCACCTTCCAAACCATGACCAATCGCCTCGTGCAATAAAATTCCAGGCCAGCCGGCACCTAATACAACTGTCATGCTACCAGCAGGGGCGGGACGTGCGCCTAGGTTTGTAATAGCTTGGTGCACAGCTTTTTGTGCATATTCTTGTAAAATTTCATCGGTAAAATAGCTATAATCAAAACGCCCACCACCGCCACTGCCGCCTTGTTCACGTCGGCCATCTTGTTCTGCGTGTACTTGCACCGAAATACGCACCAACGGACGCACGTCGGCTGCCATTACGCCGTCGCTTCGGGCAACCATCACCACTTCGTATTCGCCTGCAATGCTGGCCATCACTTGTGTCACGCGCGGGTCGCACTTGCGAGCGAATTGTTCTAAGCGTTCGAGTAGTTTTACTTTAGCATCAGCTGAAAGGCTTGCAATTGGGTCTTGCGGCAAATACAGTTGATTATTTTGGCGAGAGATTATATTTTGGCCGACGCTTTTACCAGTCTGTTCTAATCCAAGTGCAGCAATCGATTTAGTTGCATTGGCTGCTGCTTGTAAAGCTGGTAAGTTAATATCATCAGAATAGGCAAATGCAGTTTTTTCGCCGCTAACAGCGCGCACGCCAACGCCTTGGTCAATACTGAAATTGCCCGATTTAACTTGGCCTTCTTCTAAGCCCCAAGATTCTGAGCGGGAATATTGAAAATATAGGTCTGCATAATCAACTTGGTGCGACATAATATTGCCAAGCACACCCTGCAAGGCACTGGCATCAAGCCCTGTTGGTGCTAGCAGCACATTATGCGCAGTTTCAAAATGGTTGGCTTTGTTTAAAATAGTGGGTTCGTTTTTCATGCTTAAATTAATTTAAAATATGTAAATTTAGATATTTACACTATACCAGCACCTAGTATTTTGGCACTACGTATATTCTTGAGTTAGTGCTATTAAATAGCTTTAATGGTACGGTGTTTAAGTGCAGGCAAACTTTGGCGTAAGCTTTTTTGATAGTCACGATTCACATTAGCAATCACAATGCCAGAGCCACGCGGCAGGCGGTCGAGTATAACGCCCCAGGGGTCAACAATCATGCTGTTGCCATGCGTTTCGCGGCCAGATAAATGGTAGCCACCTTGCGCAGAGGCTACCACGTAGCATAGATTTTCAATGGCACGCGCACGAATTAGCGGCTCCCAATGCGCTTTGCCTGTGGTTTCGGTAAAGGCGGCAGGCACAACAATCATATCTACCTCGCCCATTGCGCGATATAGCTCGGGAAAGCGCAAATCGTAGCAAACTGATAGGCCAATTTTGCCGAAAGGGGTGTCTACAACTATAATTTGATCACCCGATTCAATCGTATTTTCCTCATGGTAATGCTCGGTGCCTAAGTCTAAGCCAAATAAGTGAATTTTGTCGTAGCGCGCAACCTGCTCACCTTTGTCGTTATAAACTAAGCAGCTATTACGCACTTTACTGGGGTAGTTACTGACAAGTGGCACTGTGCCGCCTATTAACCAGATTTTGTGCTCACGCGCCATGCGGGCTAAAAAACGCTGTATGGTGCCATCGCCCGCTTTTTCGCGCACGGCGACTTTGTCAATATCTTTCACACCCATAATACAAAAATATTCAGGTAATACCACAATTTTTGCGCCTTGCTCTGCAGCAAGCGTAATTAAGCGTTCAGCCTCGGTTAAGTTTGAGGTTACATGTGGGCTAGAAGCCATTTGAATGGCCGCAACTTTTACGGTACCTGCAGGAGTGTGGCTTGGCCCGGTTGCTTTATTTCGCGTTGTAATTGGCATGGTATATTGGTAAGGTTGCTTTCTTTTTATTGATTATTTTTATGTGCGCTAATTTAGTTTTTATGGCCGTAAGGGTGATTGGTTGCTAGGTTTTTGCACGTCATCCTTCTCAGATTCTACCTCTTGCGGGTTACTCCATGTACCAGTAATGACGTATTCACTTTGAATAATTTTGTTAAAAGGGTCTTTTAGTAACTTTTGCGCAACAAAAGCTGCTGCTCCAGCAATGGGTCCACCAGCTAAAGCCGCTAGAGACAAGCTATCGCTAATATGTGGTCTAACCTTAACACGTAAATTTTGAGTCTCAGTTTTTAAATTGGTTTCACCCTTAATTTTAGCTTCTGCCGCAGGGCCAGTCATAAAAAAATCATTACTACGCAAAATGCCATGATTAATATTCGCAGTTGCGCTAATTTTATCAAATGCAAAGCCATCGCTAAATAAATCTCTAAAATCAAGGCTTAAGCGTCGTGGCAGGCTTTGTAAGCTGAGTAAACCCAGCAAACGCGCAACGCCAGGTTGCACTTTTAAAAATTGGCCTTTATTGGCATCTAGTTTAATGTTGCCATTTAAGCCTAATGCATCAAACTCGTGCGGGCTACCCGCCCATTCTAGTTGACCTGTAATTTCTGTATCACCGCCTTTAATTGCGTCTGGTTGCCCAAAACGCCTTAAGGTATCGCCAATATTGCGTACATTTAACAAGAACTTAAGGCTGGTGTTGGGGTTGCGCGTCCAGTTATGCCAGCTGCCATCGGCCAAAAATGTGCTGTCAGGATTAGATATTTTTAGTTTCTGAATAATCCAATCATCACCCGTTTCAAAAGCATTTAATTCTAAAATGCCCAATTTTTTGTTGCCGATTTGAAAGTTATCTGCAATGACATCAAGTGCAGGATATTCGCGACTTTGCTTTCTAAAATCTTGTTTTGTAACAGGTTTGACTTCTGATTTATTGTCTAATTTATTATTATCGCCATTGTTGTTAGGCGTACTGTTATTAGGTATCGTTAAGCTTTTTAAACGGGCAATAATTTTGCCGTTACCCGCGCTTTGCCATTCGGCATCACCATTAATTTCTTGGCTATTAATGATCATTTTTAAGCCAGTCGCGTTGGGCTGCGCCGATACATTAAGTGCATTTAAACTTCGGCCGTATAAATCTAGCTTTTGCACAGCAAGCTCGGCTTTGCTAATGAGTAAGGGTGTTTTGTCTTTGCTAGCAACGCTGCTAGGTTTGTTAAGCAAGGCAACCCAATCATCAGCGGCTAAGTAATCTAGCTTGCCATGCAGCGCTAAGCCCGTTTGAGTAGGCGTAATAGCGGGTGTGTTGACGCCGATATCACCCCGCTCAAACGTTAATTTACCTGCTTGTAGCGTGCGCAAAAGTTTTGCAGAAACAGTATTTCCATAAGTTATATTAATACTATCATTACCAGCACTGAGCTGTTTTTTATCGATTGAAAGCGCCATTTCTTGATTGGCAGGCTTGTTAAACGGCGCAGGCAGATTAATTGCCATACCCAGCAAAGTTGAGTGTGCAGTCATATCAACCAAAGGTTTTTTAATGGTGATTTCACCTGTCCAATCAGTGCTGCCTTGCAAATTATCAATCAGTATATTTGATGCAAGTTTTTTAATGTTGACATCGCTAATGCGTCCATTTGCATTAATGTGCAATACCTTATCAGAACCCGTTTTTAAACTTAACTGTGCAGCATTGCCCAGTACTTCCGTGTTGATATTTTCTGCACTTAAGCTAGATTCTGTAAAGTTAAGTATGCCATTGATTTTGCTTAACTCTGGCAAGCCAACATCTGCGTTGGCAAAAATAGTGCCGTTATTGATTTTATATGCACCCTTATATTTGGCCGCTTCTAAGTGTTGCATTGGGATTTTCAACTCTAAATTTAACTTACCACTACCTGCCGTTTTTAGATCATCAGTAAAGCCCTGCGTCACTAATTTTACGGGACTTTCATTCACAAATTTAATGCCATCGGTCGCAGACCCTTCAACCTCACTGGTAATATTCAGCATCGGCGATTCGGCATCTAGTTGCGGAATCTCTGTTTTACTGGTGATGATTTTATTGCCAAAAACATGACCTTTATTGGCATTTAGCTCCATGCGCTTACCTTCAAACAGCAGGTCTAAACCTAAGCCTTCAATTACTGGCCAGCCTGTACCGTATTCAAGCAAAGCATCGCTAATTTTTGCGGTAACTCTAAAAAGACCTAACTTTTGATCAAGCTGATTTTTATTATTTACATATGGAAAATCGGCCAAATTACCTTTTACAGTTACATGCATATCCTCGGCCTTGCCAGCTAAAATAGAGGTATCTAGCCAATGCAGAGTTGGTTTTCCGAGGATGATAGGATAATAAAAAGGTGCAAACTTAGCGTTGCCCTTGCTAAATTTACCGCTTAAATCTAGGTAGCCGCCTTTAATGCCATTTAACTCGTAGCTGGCGTTTACTGTACCTGTCAAATGTGGGCTACTAATCGATAGGTCTTTAGTTTTAATGCTAGCAGTTTTTAAATTATCTTTTTGGCCATTTATTTTCCAGCTAATTTGGCCGTTTAGTTTATCGGCAGGTATTGGCCAGCGCAAAATATCTTTTAAATCAAGCTTAGCATTTTGCGTGTTTAACAGTATTTCCCCGCCATCTTGGTTAGCGTTAATGTTGCCACTTAAGTTGCTAAAACCTGGAATTTTTTGGTACGCAGTAATGCCTAATTGCTTAAATGATGTTTGGATTTGAAAGAGGTTGGGCTTACTAGCATCCCCCTCTAAGCCAATTACTAAGCTTTGTAATTCGCCAGTTGGCGCAAGTGCGTTTAATAAATCGTTGGCGCTTTCTGGCAGCTTAATATACGGCGTTAATTGCTGAATGTTAGCCAAATTAAACTGATCCAATTTAATATCAGTTTTTATCCAGGGTTTGCCATTTTTGGTGCTGCTGGCGAAATAACCACGGCCATTGCTCATGTTTAAACCAGTATTAGTATTTAGCTTGATGTTTTCTGCGCTGATGGTTTGCGTATTTTTAAAATCGCTCCAACTAATATCGCCAGAAAATTGATTGGCAACAAATGGCGCAGATTGGTTGTTGGCTAACAACGATAAATTGCTGACAGTAGTGTGAGTGTTTATTTTTTCAACTTTTGCATCGGCAAAATCCAGCGTAATCAATGCATCACCCACGCCACTTTGTATGTTAACGGGGTAGTCAATCCAAGGCTTCCAAACCGATAAATCGGCTTGTTTAAGTTGGGTTGAAAACGACCCTTGCCATTGTTCAATCTTGCTAACATCGCGCCCTATAAACTTGCCCTTGGCAGTAATTGCTTGGCTGCTACCTACTGATGGCAGTGCGCTAAAGGTGAAGCTATGTTGGCCATAGAAGCTTTGCCACGCAGGGTTTGATAAACTTAAATTGAGTTGTTTTAGTGATAGTGGCGGAGCTTTGCGCAAATCATCTAGCCAAAGCAGTTGCGCATTTTTAATGTTAAGTTCAGATTGGCTAAGTAACCAATTGGGAAAATCAGGTTTACTTGCCCCTGCTAAATTAATGCCAGCAAGGTAAATACTGCCATCCTCTTTGCGGCGCATCATTAGTTCGGGGTCATTTACGACAAGATTAGATAAGTGCGGCTTTAATAAAGGCACACTTAGCCATGAAATGTTGGCCTCTACATTGTTTAAGTTAAGCGCAACGCGGTTTTCTGCGTCAAATAAAGCAACGTTTTTTAGCGCAAAGTGTGGTGAGAGGCCATCCCAGCCTGTTTTAATCTCGCCAATGGTGATTTTTTGGCCAGCAGTTTTTGTGGCATAGGCAGCAATATCATTCTTATAGCTATCGATATTTGGAAACACAATAAAACGTATAGCTAGCACCACAAATATAAAAATGGTGAGCAAAATCAGCAGTGCGACTAGCATCCAGCGCGATAGTTTTTTTAATGAAGTCATTGATTTATTAGTAGGTTTATAGTGTTTTAGCTCTAGAGCCTATTTTACTTTAAATTAGTTGAATAACTTGTTAATAAAACGTAAAGACTTATTAAGTAAGCTTTTTAAGAAACTCGTAGAAATTACTTTAGAATAACGCCTTTTGCAAAATTTGGCTGACACATAGCCTAAAAGTTCTCATAGCGAAGGTACGCGATTGATTCAATTTAAAAATTTAAGCTTGGTGCGCGGTGTAAAAGTGCTATTAGAGGCTGCTTCTTTTCAGCTTCATCCAGGCCATAAAGTGGGCTTGATTGGCGCAAATGGAGCAGGCAAATCTTCTCTTTTTGCTTTGCTGCGAGGCGAGCTGCAGCAAGAAGTGGGCGACTTAGAAATCCCTCCCAATTGGGTAATAGCGCACGTTGCGCAAGAAATGTTGGCCTTAAGCCAATCTGCTATTGAGTTTACGCTGGACGGTGATGCAGAGCTACGCGAGGTAGAAGCCGCTTTAATAAGCGCAGAATTCAACCACCAAGGCGAAAAAATTGCCGATTTGCATCATCGACTAACCGATATTGAAGGCTACTCGGCCCGCGCCCGTGCGGCGGCGTTGTTAGATGGCCTTGGCTTTGCACAAACCGATTTAGCGCGTCCTGTAAGCGAGTTTAGCGGTGGGTGGCGTGTTAGGTTAAACCTCGCCCGCGCATTAATGTGTCGCAGTGATTTATTGTTGCTAGATGAACCCACTAACCATTTGGATTTAGATGCTGTTTATTGGCTAGAAAGCTGGCTGCGCGAGTATCGCGGTACCTTGCTGCTAATTTCCCATGATCGTGATTTTTTAGATGCAGTTGTGAACAATGTATTGCACATAGAGCAACAGCGCATCACGCTATATCGCGGCGGTTATAGCGATTTTGAGAGACAACGCGGGGAAAAACTGGCTTTGCAGCAAGCTATGTTTGAAAAACAGCAACGTAAGGTTGCGCATTTGCATAGTTATATTGATCGTTTTCGTGTACAAGCCACCAAAGCGCGCCAGGCGCAAAGCCGCATTAAAGCACTAGAGCGCATGGAAATGATTTCTGCAGCGCATGTAGATTCGCAGTTTAGTTTTGAATTTCGTGCACCTGTTGCCGCGCCAGATCCATTGTTGGTGTTGGATGATGTTGATGCAGGTTATGAGGCTAAAACAATTCTCAAAAAAGCTGTATTGGCGATTCGGCCGGGCGAGCGGCTTGGTTTGTTGGGAAAAAACGGTGCTGGTAAATCAACGCTGATAAAACTGTTAGCAGCGGAATTAAAACCATTGGCAGGAAAGAGAGTTGAAGGCAAAGATCTTAAAATAGGTTATTTTGCGCAACATCAGCTAGAGCAGTTACGCTTAAGCGAATCGCCGCTGCAGCATATGTTGCTGTTAGACCCCAACACCCGCGAGCAAGAACACTTAAACTACCTTGGGGGCTTTGATTTTAAAGGCGACATGGCACGTAGTCCGATTACCAATTTCTCGGGTGGCGAAAAATCACGTCTTGCTTTGGCCTTGCTTATTTGGACTCGGCCGAATTTACTGTTACTTGACGAGCCAACCAATCACTTGGACCTTGAAATGCGCCACGCGCTTACCCTAGCGCTGCAAGATTACCAAGGTGGTGTAATTTTGGTTTCGCATGATAGAGCGTTGTTGCGCGCCAGTTGCGATAATTTCGTGTTGGTGGCCAATGGCCAAGTAACGCCGTTTGATGGCGATTTAGATGATTATAAGCAGTGGTTAGCGTCTCAAAAAGCAATAAATACAAGTACTGCGCCGATATTGGCTTCTGAGGCAGGGCAAGAAAATAAAAATACGAATACCTATGCGCAACAAAAGCAAGAACGCCAGGCTAGAATAGTCGCACGCAGACCTTTGATCAAAGAAACTGAGCTGCTTGAAAAGCAACTTGAAAAGCACAGTATTGAGAAAATAAAATTAGACGAGCGTGCGCAAGAAGCGGCATTGTATGATGTTGAAAACAAAACCGAGTTGCAACGCTTACTTAAACGCCAAGCCGAGCTTAATAATTTGATTGAAAATGCCGAAATGCGTTGGTTAGCAATGCACGAACAGCTTGAAACTTTGCCTGAAATTAATTAGCACTAAACATTAACACTGAATGAAGAGACCCCAATGGATTATTCAAAACGCTTAAATTTACTGCATGCCATTTGCTTGGCCGAAACTTACCACGACGGCGGCAAAACCAATATTGATTTAAACGATTTAAATGCAGAAGACTCTGCGCATTATTTGGCGAGCTTTTTAACT
>JANXWL010000069.1 GCA_025351225.1 Methylotenera sp.
CAGCGTAAAGGCTCGCAGTATTTTGGACCTTTCCCTAACTCAGTCGCGGTGCGCGAAAGTATTCAATTATTACAAAAGGTTTTTAAGCTACGCACCTGCGAAAATACCGTATTTTCGAACCGTTCGCGGCCTTGTTTACAGTACCAAATTGAGCGCTGCACAGCGCCTTGTGTGGATTTTATTTCGCCCGAAAATTACGCCAATGATGTGAGTATGGCGGCGCTGTTTTTAAACGGCAAAACTAACGAGGTAATCAATACTTTAGGCGATAAAATGAATACTGCTGCGGCGAATCAAGAATACGAAATGGCAGTGGTATTTCGCGACCGTATGCAAGCGCTGCGCCAAGTGCAGGCCAAGCAATTTGTCAGCGACTTTAGTGTCTCTGATGCGGACGTAATTGCTTGCGCTAGCTTGCAAAATCAACATTGTATTAACTTGGTGATGATTCGTGGCGGGCGGCATTTGGGTGATAAAAGTTTCTTCCCTAAAAATAGTCAGGATGCCGATTTAGGTGAGACCGTTGAGGCGTTTTTAACGCAATATTACACTGCACAAAATACGCCACCAATGATTGTGTGTGGGGTTGATGTGGATAGCACAAGCTTTGAAACTGCTTTTAGTGAGCGCGCATCAAGTGAAAAACAAAACCGCAAAATTAGAATTATCACCAACGCTATTGGCGATAAGCGCGTTTGGTTAAAAATGGCGCAAACCAATGCAGAATTGGCCTTGGGGCAACGTGCCGCCACATCAGCCAACCAAGTAGCCAAGCTAATCGCGCTTCGTGAGGCGCTTAATTTGCCTGAATCTACCGAGCGCATTGAATGCTTCGACATTAGTCACACCATGGGTGAAGCCACTGTAGGCAGTTGTGTGGTGTTTGATCGCGGTGACATGCAAAATAGTGAATACAGACGTTATAACATCACCGGCATTACGCCTGGCGACGATTACGCGGCGATGCGCGATGTGCTGACACGGCGCTACAAAAAAGTGGCGGCGGGTGAGGGTGTGCGGCCTGATTTAATCTTTATTGATGGCGGCAAAGGTCAATTGGGCGTTGCGATTGAGGTCATGCAAGAAGTAGGGTTAGCCGATATTTTGCTAGTTGGTATTGCTAAAGGCGAGGAACGCAGGCCAGGACTGGAAACTATGATTTTTGGTGATACGGGCGAAATGCTTAACTTAGAAAAAGATAACCAAGGCCTGCATTTACTGCAACAAATTCGTGATGAGGCGCACCGATTCGCCATCACAGGTCACCGCGCCAAGCGCGCTAAAGCTCGTATTACTAGCAGTCTAGAAGATATTGAAGGTGTAGGCGCAAAGCGCCGCAAAGCCTTACTCACGCGTTTTGGTGGATTAGATGGGGTAAAAAGTGCTAGTATGGATGAACTGGCGCAAGTGGAAGGCGTGAGTAAAAACTTGGCTGAAAAGATTTACGGGCAGCTACATTAGAATTTAAACATTTAAACCTAAAGCTAAAAATAGTGAATTAAAACAATATGCTGTGGAATATCCCTAATATTTTAACCGTGCTGCGCATTGCGCTTATCCCTGTGTTTGTGGGCATTTTTTATTTGCCACACAATTTATTTGCGCTGGGTATGCATCCTACGCATACCTTGAATGTAGCTGCCGCCAGTGTGTTCGCGCTGGCTTCGTTTACCGATTGGCTAGATGGCTATTGGGCGCGTAAGTTTAATCAAACCAGCAGCTTTGGCGCGTTTTTAGACCCTGTGGCCGATAAGCTGATGGTGACTGCAGCGCTGATTGTATTGGTTGAGTTTGGTCGAGTTGGTGCAGTCGTGTCGCTTATCATCATTGGTCGCGAAATTGCTATTAGTGCCTTGCGTGAGTGGATGGCGGGGTTGGGCAAAAGCAGTAGTGTGGGCGTTGCAATAATAGGTAAAATTAAAACCGCCGCGCAAATGTTGGCAATATTTTTACTATTATATTACGATGCAATTGGAACGTTTAATACACAATTGTATGGCAAGGCTTTGATTGTTTTTGCAGCATTTTTAACATTGTTATCAATGGCTTACTATTTAAAAGCAGCTTGGCCTATCATTAAAAAATCAATCAATTAAATGGTTGATTAAAAAATTAGCAAAATTGTCAATTAAAATAATCAGCATAATTAAATTAAAAGCGCACGTTTTGCCTTGACACCAGCGCAGAATTCGCTAAAATGCTCGCTTCTCAACGCGGGAATAGCTCAGCTGGTAGAGCGATACCTTGCCAAGGTATAGGTCGCGAGTTCGAGTCTCGTTTCCCGCTCCAAACACCCACTTTAAACAATCAGTTTAAAGTATGAAACGGCGAATGCATTCATGCTTTCGCCGTTTTAGTTTAAACTTGTTATGTTTAGTGATACGTATTAGTTGTACACATGGCGCGATAGCAAAGCGGTTATGCCGCGGCCTGCAAAGCCGTTTAGGCCGGTTCGACTCCGGCTCGCGCCTCCACCCTCTCATTCAAAACTGTTAATTTGTGTTAATTCTGCACTTAAAGTGTGCAAACTAGGTTAGTTGGTCGCTAGTACAATTGTAGTATCATGCAAATGTTGATACATTACGTTAAATATACAATTTAACAGATTGACGGTGATGAGTTTAGATCCAGCTAGCCAAAACATTAATGACCCCCAGGCAGGGGTGCTAGACCAACTTGTGCAGGATCAAGCAAATGGCTACGATTCTTTGCTGGGTTGCTTGCTGCTGGTCTGTCGTAGCCATGGCGTGGCAACAACTGCCGATGCGCTTACTGCTGGTTTACCATTGAATAACGGTAAGTTAACGCCTGCCTTATTTAAACGTGCTGCCGAGCGTGCTAACTTATCGGTCACCATTCTCAAAAAACCAATCAATTTCATTCGTCCAGCGTTTATGCCAGTGACCTTGCTACTTAAGCGTGACGAGGCTTGTAAGCTGATTCAAATTGACTATAAAGCTCAACAAGCGCGCGTGGTTTACCCAGAGCTGGGCGACGCGGAAGTTGTAGTGCCGCTTGCAGAAATAGTGGCTCAATATGCGGGTTATTTAATCGTCGCTAAACCTAAATATGTGTTTGATCAACGTGCACCAGCCGTTGGAAAAGTGCGCTTAAAGCATTGGTTTTGGGGCACCTTGGCCGATAATAAACGTATTTATCGCGATGTAATGCTGGCTGCTTGTTTGGTGAATATCTTTGCGTTAGCTATGCCAATGTTCACCATGAACGTGTACGACCGTGTGGTACCAAATCGTTCTATTGAAACCTTGTGGGTAATGGCCATTGGCATTAGCGTGATTGTGCTTGGCGATTTAATTTTGCGTACTATGCGCGGTTATTTTCTTGATTGGGCCAGCGCGCGCATTGATATTAAACTAAGTGGCAATATTATGGAGCAAGTACTGGGCTTGCGGCTAGAGCAACGTCCACAATCGGTAGGCTCCTTTGCGGGTAACTTACGCTCGTTTGAAAGTGTGCGTGATTTTATTACCTCCGCCACTATTACCGCGCTGATTGATATGCCATTTGGTATTATTTTTGTTTGTGTAATCGCTTGGATTTCGCTGCCCATGGTGGTGCCAGTGCTAGTGGGCGGCATTATTATGGTGTTGTATGCCTTTAGTGTGCAAACCAAAATGCACGAAATCGCTGAAACCATGTACCGTGCTGGTGCGGTACGTAACGCTACTTTAATTGAAAGTTTGGTTGGCTTAGAAACCATTAAAGCGCTAGGTATAGAGGGCGGTATGCAACGCAAGTGGGAGCATAGTGCGCGCTTTTTAACCGAAGTGGGCAGCAAGCTTAAGCTGTTAACAGCCTCCATTAATAATGGCTCAAACGCTATCGTGCAAATTATTAATATTGTTTTGGTGTTGCTAGGTGTTTATTTGGTGATTAACGGCGATTTAACGCAAGGCGGCCTTATTGCTTGCACCATGTTGGCTTCGCGCGCGCTAGTGCCTTTTTCGCAAACAGCGAGTATGTTGGCGCAATACCATACTGCAGCTACCGCATTAACCTCATTAGATGAGGTGATGAATAGGCCAGTTGAGCGTCCTTTGGATTCAAACTTTTTATCTCGCCCCAGTTTTAGAGGCGATATTGAATTTAGAGAAGTGGGCTTTCAATATCCTGGTGCCGAAGAAATGGCCTTAACCAAGGTTAGCTTTAAAATTAAAGCGGGTGAGCATGTGGCTTTACTTGGCCGCATGGGTTCTGGCAAAACGACTATTCATAAGCTTATTTTAGGGCTTTACCAACCGACCGAAGGTGCCATTTTGATTGATGGTATTGATTCGCGCCAAATCGACCCTGCCGAGCTGCGACGCTGTGTGGGCTATGTACAGCAAGATACGCAATTGTTTTATGGCAGCATGCGTTATAACTTAACCATCACAACTCCACATGCGGATGATGCAACGGTGATTGCAGCGGCACATGCGGGCGGCATTGATGAATTTATTAACGCGCACCCTAAAGGTTTTGATTTGCTGGTGGGCGAGCGTGGTGAAACGTTATCTGGCGGGCAAAAACAAGGCGTAGGTATTGCGCGGGCACTGGTGGCGAAGCCTGCTATTATTTTGTTGGATGAACCCACTAGTGCAATGGATCACACCAGTGAGGAATCGGTTAAAAAACGCTTGATGGAGACCGCGGTAGGTAAAACCGTGCTGCTAATTACGCATCGCAGCACTTTGTTTGATATGGCCAATCGCATTATCGTCATTGATTCTGGCCGCGTGGTGGCCGATGGCCCTAAAGAACAAATTATAGAGGCTCTGCGTGCTGGCAAGATTGGGAAAGCATTGTGAGTGAGATAAAAAGATGAGTCAGGGCTTGTTTAAATCGATAACGGCTGTTAATGAGCTGCTTAAAAAAATGTCATGGCTTACCGCGCCTATTTATTATATGGTCAATCGCATCGTGCCCACGCAAAGTCAAGAAGATTTAAGCTGGCGCGATGAGGCCGATGCAGCCATTTTAGAACAAACGCCGCTACGCGCAAAAAAATTGCTTTATGCGATTTTGGTTATTGTGCTGGCAGCTATTGTATGGGCATGGTTTGCAAAAGTGGATGAAGTCACACGTGGCGAGGGTAGGGTTGTGCCATCGCGCCAATTACAAGTGATTCAATCGCTTGATGGCGGCATTGTGTCAGAGATATTAGTGCACGAAGGCGATTTGGTTAATGTTGGCACACCCTTAATTAAAATTGATGAAACCCGTGCGGTGTCATCTTTACGTGAAAACCAAGGTCAATATTTAGCTTTACTGGCTAAACAATCACGCTTAAAAGCCTTAGCGGAAGATGGGGCATTTAACCCGCCTGCTGAAGTGCTAAAAGAAGCTCCTCAAGCGTATGAGCAAGAAAAAGCTTTATATAACGCTAGCCGCGAAGAGTTGGCTTCGGTTGTTAATATTGGCCGCGACCAAAAAGAGCAGCGCGAAAAAGAATTGATTGAAGTGCAATCTAAAAAAGAGTTTGCAGAAAAAACTTTTGAATCGGCAAACAAAGAGTTAGCCGCTAACAAACCTTTGTTGGCTAGTGGTGCAGTGTCTGAAATTGATATTTTAAAATTAGAGCGAGAAGCGACGCGCGCGCGCGGCGAGATTGATCAGTCACGCGCACAAATTAGCCGCATTCAAGCGAGTATTTCTGAGGCGAGTCGTAAAATTATTGAATCAGAACAAGGCTATAAAAGCAAAGTGCGTGGCGAGCTAAATGAAACCTCTGCCAAAATTAATAGCCTTACCGAAACCAGCGTAGCATTGACTGATAGAGTCAAGCAATCAACCTTAAAATCGCCCGTAAACGGTAAAGTAAGTCGCTTGTTTTTTAACACATTAGGCGGCGTGATTCAGCCAGGCAAAGAGGTGTTAGAGCTTGTGCCGACCGATGAAGCGCTAGTCATTGAAACCAAAGTGCAAATTAAAGATATTGCTTTTTTGCGACCGCAACAGCCGGCGGTAGTTAAGTTAACCGCTTATGATTACAGCATTTACGGTACCTTAGATGCAGTGGTAGAAGAAATTAGCCCCAACTCAACCGTGGATGAAAAAGGCAATGCCTATTACATTGTGCGGGTACGTACGCTCAAAACCAGCCTTGGCAAGGATGCCCAAGGCCATGCTTTGCCGATTCTGCCTGGCATGGTGGCGCAAGTGGATATTTTAACGGGCAAAAAAACGATACTTTCATACTTATTGAAACCTGTCATAAAAGCCAAATCGTACGCCTTTAGCGAAAGATAAAATGTTGGTGCAAGATATTTTTATTTCACCGCTTGAGAACGCGCTTGTGAGCTGGGTTGAGGCTTTTCCTAAAGCTAAAATTGCGCCGCTGTTTAACCATCCAACAGTAAAACCCAAAAAAGCTGAAAAAGGCTCAGATATTGTTTTTTGGTTGCATATGAATGAAGATAGGCAAGAATGGCTGACCAATACTATTTCAACTATTCAGCAAACCTACAGCGTGGCTAAAATAGTGGTTCTGGCCAATGCGCCCAATCAGGCAGAGGCACTATATGCTTTAAGTTTGGGGGTGGTGGCCTATGCGCATGCTTACAGTCCTGCAAAAGTATTATTAGAGATTAAAACTGTTATCACCAATGGCGGTGTGTGGATGGGGCAAGACTTACTCAAACGCCTAATTGAGGTTTCGACTAATTTAGCGGGGAATCAAGCGGCACAAGTGGATCAGCATTTAAAACTACTCACTAAACGTGAAAAACAAGTAGCAATAGAAGCAGCCAAAGGCTTAAGCAACAAAGAAATCGCACGTATTTTAACCATTACCGAGCGCACGGTTAAAGCGCATTTATCCTCTACTTTTGAGCGGCTAGGCGCAAAAGACAGGCTGCATTTAGCCTTAATGCTCAACAAAAAAGCCTAGCTTTCAATCAGGCTTTCGCCCTCATACTCTTCCGCTATAGCGTACTGTTTTACTGTCCTTCAGGCCAATAGTTTTGTTGTGCTTTTTGTTGTTAAATCACAGCATTGATAAAAGTAACGCGCCCAGCGCAAAGAGAGAGCATCAAGATGGCAACCATTGGCAAAGTAGTTTTACTCACAGGCAACGCAATTTTGGTAAATGCACAAGGCGTACAACATGCTTTGCATTTGGGCGACAATGTTAACCCTGGCGATACTATCATTGCTCCCAAAGGCTCTTTAGTTGAGTTGCAATTGGCTAATGACAGCCGCGTACAAATTGCCTCGCAGCAAACGGTGACGTTCACCCAAGATGTCAGCAATGCTATTTTAGATAATTTGGCCGACCCGAATGTGAATGCGGTCAATCAAGATACCATTCAAAGTTTAGTACAAGCCATTAATAGCGGCGATAGCATCGACGACATTCTGCAAGCATTGGCGCAACAAAAGGTAGATGCCAACGAAGGCTTTATTGTCGAAAATCAACGCCACGCTTTTGTTGATTTAATGCGCATCGACGACGTACTTAATCAATTTGAATATAAATATGATGTGGCTAGCCGCACCTTTGGCGATAATAACCCGCTTGAGCAAGACCGCGATGTGACGAATGGTGAAACCTCAACTAGTAACGTGTACTTGCCACGTATCGATCAAGATTTAAATGCCTTTAACTTTGACTATAAAACACAGCGCGAGCAACTAGAAAGTCGCCATTTATATGAGATGCGCGAAGCGAATGATCCTGATTATGGATTGCCAGTTAATACACCTGTTAATGTGCCCACTAACCCAACCGTTCGTATTGTAGATGATGCCAACAATGATGGCTTTATTAATAATGCGGAATTAGCTGGGCATACCACGCTAGATGCACGAGTGAACTTACCAGCAACTGCGGTAGCTGGCGATACCATTACTGTAAGTGATGGTACAAGCACATTTAATATCATATTGCTTGCGGCTGACATTTCCAGTGGCTTTGTAACGCAATCTTTCCCTAAACCAGCAGAAGGCTCCACATTCACTGTCACCGCATCGCTGAATGGTGGCCCACAGGCTACTGATAGCGCAGTACTAGATACTACCGCGCCGACAGGCCTTACTGCCGATTTAAAACATGACCTTGCAAACGACACTGGCACCAGCAACACAGACAATTTAACCAGCAATGCTAGCCCAGCTATTACAGGCACAGGCACGCCTGGCGACACCATTACCTTGTACGCCCCCAATGGCACTACGGTATTGGGTACTGTTGTTGTATCGCCAGGTGGTACTTGGAGCATAGACCCAACCAATAATTACTTGGTTGAAGGTTTAAATAACTTAATCGTAAAAGAAACCGACCCAGCAGGCAATGTGAGCGCACCAGTGACTGTGCCTGTTACATTAGATACTACTGCACCAACCGCTCCTACTGGTGAACTACCACAAAATACTACAGACGATACGGGTACAAGCAGTACAGACAACCTTACGTCTAACCGCAACCCAACGCTCACGGGGGCAACCGAAGCTGGCACAACCGTTGTTGTGACTATCAATGGCATCAATTACAACGCTGTTGTCACAGGCACTACATGGATATTGCCGCTGACAGGTGCTAATTTACCCAATGGTTCTTATACACCGCTCATTAAAGCGACCGATACCGCAGGCAACTTCACAACTGCCAATGGTGAAACCTTTACTGTCGATGCGACTGCGCCAACTTTTGCTGCACAAAGCTTTAATTATGCAGAAAACTCAGCCACTGGTACTGTTGTTGCAAACCTTGTGGCAACAGATGGCAGCGCCATACAAAGTTACAGTTTTGGCGGATCTACTACGAGTCCAGATGGTTTCTACCAAATCAGCAATACTGGTGTTATCACCCTAACTGCCGCGGGTGCAGCATCTGCTGCGAATAATTTTGAAGTAGGATCTCCCGCCCATACCTATGCCGTAACGGTGGTAGATGCAGCGGGGAATAGCACGATAGCTAACGTGACGCT
>JANXWL010000105.1 GCA_025351225.1 Methylotenera sp.
TTTATGGATTCAGTGAAAGAAGGCAAAAACTTAACCAGCTTTAGATTACGCTATGAAAACGTGAGTCAAGATGGTAATGCACCTGTTATTACGCCAGCTCAGCCACTTAAAGATGCGGATGCATTTACTTTGCGCAGCTTAATTGGCTGGCAAACCGCGCCATATCACAACTTTAGCTTTGGTGCGCAGTTGATTGATGTAAGCAAGCTAGGCGACAACTTTAACGATAGCACACAGCAGAACGGCTTATTTAGCCCAGCCGCCAATCAGCTTAACAAACTGGCCTATGCCAAAGTGGTAGATCCTGACTACACGGGTATCAATCAGTTATTTGTGGATTGGACAGGCATCAAAAACACTAAATTTCGCTTAGGTCGCCAACAAGTGAATTTAGATAATGTACGTTTTATTGGCGATATTGGCTTTCGCCAAGTCATGCAAGTATTTGATGGTGTAAGCGTATTGAATAAATCGATTCCCGACACCGAAGTGTACTTAGCGCACTTTGAAGCAGTGCGTCAAATCAACACAAAATTACGCTCAGAAGGCGCACTTGAGGTGGCCAATATTCGCTACCGCATTTCTGGCACTGAGTTTTTAGTAGGTTATGGTTATCTTTCTAACTTTGAAGATTTAGGCTTTGGCAACGCATGGTTTGGTGCTGCTTCGCTTAATAACCCAGGCAAATTGAACATCAACGCAGATCAAAGCAACAAAACTTTAGGTTTGCGATTAGATGGCATTCACCCATTCAACCCTAACTTCCGCGCACTTTATACCGCAGAGTACGCTAAACAAACCGATTATTCTGGCGGCGATTCTCGTATTGATGCTAATTACTACAAAATTGGCGGCGGTTTAGGCTTTGATAATTTTAACATTCGTGTTGATCAAGAGCTGCTTGGCAGCAACGATAGCAAATACGCCTTTCAAACGCCATTTGGTACTAATCACTTGTTTCAAGGCTGGGTCGATAAATTCTTAGCAACACCTAAAGAAGGTATTCGCGACACCTTTGCTACGGCCACTTATCGCTACGATGATTTCTTATTTTTCGCTGATTATCATGTGCTAAATTCAGATGAGGACTTTTTTAAAGTAGGCGGCGGCAAAGGTGATAAATACGGTACAGAATGGAACGTATCGGCCACGTACAACTACAATAAAAATATGATGGCTAAAATTGAATACGGCAAATACTCAGAAAGTGATCAATATCAAGCAACTGCAGCAGCATCACCTACAAGCGTGCGCATTCGTGATACTGACAAACTTTGGCTAACGGCTATGTATACGTTTTAATCACTCTATTTAATATGGTGTGACAAAACATTAATTTGCAACCGTACGCCCACTTTATAATAAACTTTTTTGCCACGCACCAGTAGAGTGCGCTCGCACAGCTATATGCCTTAAAACAAGGCGGTGTATTTATTTTTTTAATCTAAGTGATTGAAACTTATACAAACAAACTGATGGCATAGATATTGCACTATTTGTGCCATCAGTAGAGATTTAATTATTTTAGAGACCAAATTGCAATGCAAAAAATGAAATTAGTGGTGGTGGGTAACGGCATGGCGGGCATGCGCGTGGTAGAAGAATTGCTGAAAATATCACCCGATTTATACGATATTACCGTGTTTGGTGACGAGCCATACCCCAATTACAACCGTATTATGCTATCACCTGTGCTGGCTAACGAGCAAACCATTAATGATATTATTCTTAATACTCGTGAATGGTACGCTGAGAACAACATTACGCTTTATACCAGTGCGCGCATCAACAAAATAGACCGTAAAAACCGTTTGGTAATAGCCGAGGATGGTACAACGGCTGAGTATGACCGTTTGTTATTAGCTACTGGTTCTAAACCATTTATGTTGCCAATTACTGGTGCAAATTTAGATGGTGTGATTGGTTACCGCGATATTAAAGATACCGATGAAATGATTGCTACCGCTAAAACGCACCAACATGCGGTAGTGATTGGTGGCGGCTTGCTTGGGCTAGAAGCGGCAAATGGCTTAAAGATTCAAGGCATGGATGTAACGGTGATTCACCGTAATGAGTGGCTGTTAGAGCGCCAGTTGGATAAAACTGCAGGCAAAATGCTACAAAAGAGTTTAGAGACCAAAGGGCTTAAGTTTCAATTAAACCAAAATACAAAAGAAATTACTGGAAAAAATGGTCGTGTAAGCAATGTCCACTTTGCTGATGGCACTGATTTGCCCGCCGATTTAGTGGTGATGGCGGTGGGTATACGTCCGAATTTTGCGTTAGCAGAATCTGCAGGTATTTATTGCAACAAGGGTATTGTGGTGAATGACACCATGCAAACCTACGACCCGCGCGTATATGCTGTGGGTGAGTGCGTGGCACATCGCGGTATTTCTTACGGCTTAGTTGCCCCCTTATTTGAAATGGCCAAAGTGTGTGCCAACCACTTGGCTAACTTTGGTATTGGCTTATATAAAGGCTCGGTGACCTCTACCAAACTAAAAGTCACTGGCGTTGATTTGTTCAGTGCGGGTGACTTTAGAAGTGGTGCCGAGGCTGGCGATGAAGAACGCGAAGAAATTGTTTTGCACGACGCAGTTGGCGGGGTTTACAAAAAGCTCGTCATTAAAGATGACAAAATCATCGGTAGCGTGCTTTATGGCGATACAGCAGATGGCGCTTGGTATTTTCAAATGTTGCGCGATAACAAGCCAATTCATGAAATTCGCGATTCGCTAATGTTTGGTCAAGACTCACTTGGCAACACAGGTCACCAAGGTAACGACAAAGCCGCCGCCATGACCAACGAAATGGAAGTGTGCGGTTGTAACGGTGTGTGCAAAGGCACCATTGTTAAAGCTATTCAAGATCAAGGTTTGTTCACGATTGATGATGTGAAAAAACAAACCAAAGCGGGTTCAAGCTGTGGCAGTTGCGTTGGGCTAGTAGAACAAATTTTAGCGAGTACCTTGGGTGGCGGTTATGCACCACCAAGCACTAGCAAAGCCATTTGCGGCTGCTCCGATTTAAACCACGAGCAAGTACGCGAAGAAATTCGTAGTAAAAAATACTTAAACATTCCTGATGCGATTAAAGGCATGACTTGGCGCACACCCAATGGTTGCGCCACTTGTAGACCAGCGTTGAATTATTATTTACTATCCACTTGGCCACACGAGGCGGTGGACGATCCACAATCACGCTTTATTAACGAGCGTGTGCACGCCAACATTCAAAAAGATGGCACTTACTCGGTTATTCCGCGTATGTATGGCGGCGTCACCACGCCAGACCAATTGCGCAAAATTGCCGATGTGGCCGATAAATACGCCGTACCAATGGTAAAAGTCACAGGTGGCCAACGTATTGACTTGCTTGGCGTTAAAAAAGAAGACTTGGTCGATATGTGGAAAGACCTTGATATGCCATCTGGCTATGCTTACGCCAAAGGTATTCGTACCGTGAAAACCTGTGTGGGTAGCGAATTTTGCCGCTTTGGTACGCAAGACTCTACGGGTTTGGGTATTAAAATTGAAAAAGCCTTCGACCACATGTGGGCGCCACACAAAGTTAAGTTTGCAGTATCTGGTTGCCCTAGAAACTGCGCCGAATCGGGCATTAAAGACGTTGGCATTATTGGCGTCGATTCAGGCTGGGAGCTTTATGTAGGTGGCAATGGCGGCATAAAAACTGAAGTTGCGCAGTTTTTATGCAAAGTTAAAACTGCCGAAGAAGTGCTGGAATATTCTGGTGCGTTTATTCAAATTTATCGCGAAGAAGCAAGATATCTTGATAGAACGGTACATTGGATAGAGCGCGTAGGTTTAGATTATGTAAAAAAACGTGTAATAGAAGATACAGAAGGCCGCAAAGCTGCTTATGAGCGTTTATTGTATGCCTTGCAGGGCGCTGTAAACCCGTGGGCAGAACGAGTGCAAAATCGCGAAAAACATAAAGAATTTGAAACAATAACCGTTTAATTAAAAGTATTTACTTCAGCATCTGTGCGCTGAAAAAAATTAATCAATAAGGGAAGATATCAATGAAAAGCAGTTTTTGGAAAGCAGGCCATACGCCAACCTTACTATCAGCGTTTTTATACTTTGATTTAAGTTTTATGGTGTGGGTTTTACTTGGCCCGCTGGCCGTGCAAATAGCCACCAGCCTAAGCCTAAGTCCTGCGCAAAAAGGTTTAATGGTAGCAACGCCCGTTTTAGCGGGGGCATTACTGCGTATTGTAATGGGTGTGTTAGTTGATCAAATCAAGCCAAAAATGGCGGGGCTAATCGGCCAAATTATTGTGATTTTAAGTTTAACTATTGCTTGGCTGCACCATATTGAGACTTTTCAACAAGTTTTAATGCTTGGTATCGGCCTCGGTTTTGCTGGTGCAGCATTTGCAGTAGCGTTGCCGCTAGCTTCGCGCTGGTATCCGCCAGAGCATCAAGGTACAGCCTTGGGCATTGCAGGTGCAGGCAACTCTGGTACAGTATTTGCCGCACTTTTTGCGCCAAGCTTGGCAGTAGCTTATGGTTGGAATAACGTATTTGGCCTAGCATTAATCCCACTTGGCATTGCTTTAGCGGTGTATTTAATTTTTGCAAAAGATAGCCCTGATGCGCCACCAGCCAAATCTTTAAGCCAATATGTAGCAATATTAAAAGACAAAGACGCTTGGTGGTTCATGTTTTTTTATAGTGTTACCTTTGGTGGTTTTGTAGGCTTGGCATCAAGCCTCACCATTTATTTTAACGACTTATATCACTTAGGCCCTGTGGTGGCAGGTTATTGCACGGCTGCTTGTGTGTTTGCTGGCTCGCTAGTACGCCCTATCGGTGGCGCTATCGCCGACAGAATTGGCGGCATTCGTACGCTACTCGCCATGTATACAATCGCTGCAATATTGTTATTTATTATGAGCTTTGGCCAACCAACGTATGTATTAGCCCTAGCAATTATTATCCCAGTCATGGCGGTACTTGGCATGGGCAATGGCGCGGTGTTTCAACTGGTGCCACAACGCTTTCGCAAAGAAATTGGCGTAATGACAGGTTTGGTTGGTATGGCAGGCGGCGTGGGCGGCTTTTACTTAGCAGCAAGCTTAGGTTACTTTAAGCAAAATACAGGTAGCTACCAAATGGGTTTAATGATATTTGCAGTCTTAGCCGTGCTAGCAACCATTGGTTTGATGGGCGTTAAAACACGCTGGAGAACAACTTGGGGTTCGGCCACGGCTACATCCGCTAAGATATAGGGCTAGGGTGTAAACTAGCAGCATGTCATCCGATTTTTTTGTCAGCGCCAATCATGTCGCTTAGGTTTGAATTAGGCCAGTCTAGCCTAACAGGCCCGCGTGAGCGCAACGAAGATTACGTAGGCATCGTTACGCCAGTGAGCGAGCAACTTAGTGTTAAAGGTGCACTTATTGCCGTGGCCGATGGCGTAAGTGGTAACGCGGGTGGTGGCGAAGCAGCGGAAATGACCGTGCGTACCGTTTCAGCCGATTATTACGCCACGCCTGACACATGGCAGCCGCATACCGCACTAGATAAAGTGCTCACTGCTGCCAATCGCTGGGTGCTGAGTCAAGCCAGCGCTAATCGCGATATGGCGGGCATGGCAACAACGTTATCGCTACTCATACTGCGCGGGCAACGTTATTATTCGGCACATGTAGGTGATACGCGCATTTATTTATTGCGCGATGGCATTCTTAAACAGATCACCACCGACCACGTGTGGGATAGACCCGATATGCGCCATGTGCTAAAGCGTGCGATTGGCCTAGATGCACATTTAACTGCGGATTTTGGCGAAGGTAATTTGCAAATCGGCGATGTTTTTGCACTACTAAGCGATGGGGTTTGGGATTCTTTAGGCGAGCAGTTGATTCACACTGGTTTATTAAAGTTTGATACGCCAAAATTAGTGGCAGAGCATTTAACCACAACTGCGCTTAAAAAAGGCAGTTTAGATAACAGCACCGCGGTTGTTGTTAAAGTAACTGACATTGGTCGCGAGTCACTATCTGATTTAATTGCAGGCGGCAAACATTTAAGCGTACCGCCTAAACTGGCTATTGGCGAAGTGATTGACGGCTTTGATGTGGTTGAAATACTACATGAATCACGCGCAAGTTTGCTATATAAAGTTAAAAATAGTGATACTAATCAATTATTTGTATTAAAAACGCTGCAGCCATTATTAGCCAACGATATTGATAGCTGCAACGCCTTGCTTAATGAAGAATGGCTAGCAAAAAGGGTGGTTTCGCAATACGTGCCGCAAGTATTGACGCTTTCCACCGAAAAACGCAGTAAACTTTATTATGTAATGAGCTGGCACGAAGGCGCAACCTTGCAACAACGCCTAGATAGCGGGCATCACTTTACCGCAGTGGGCGTGGGCAAAGTAGGTGTTGAGCTGATGCGTGGCTTAAGCGTGCTACACCGTTTAAGCATTATTCACCGCGATATTAAGCCTGCCAATGTGCATCAAGCCAGTGATCAGCGTCTGCGAATACTGGACTTAGGCGTGGCTTACAGTATGAATGTAGGTAAAATAGAATCAATGCAAAACCCTGGCACGCCTAGTTTTATGGCGCCAGAGCTTTACGAAGGGGCAGAGGCCAGTGTGCAAAGCGATATTTACGCCGCTGGTGTCACGCTGTATCATTTGCTTACACGCAAATATCCTTACGGCGAAATAGAGCCGTTTCAACACCCAAAATTTGGCGAGCCAACACCACTTACGCGTTACAGGCCAGATATTCCTGCTTGGTTGGATAATATTATTACCAAAGCGGTGGCGCGAGATGCCAAAAACCGCTTTGAAACAGCAGAAGAAATGCTGCTAGCCTTAGAGCATGGTGAGCTTAAGCCAATTTTAGCACCTACGCGCACGCCCTTAATTGCACGCGCAAGATTGGTTAAATGGCAGTGGATTGCTATTTTTTCTTTCATTATCAATATATTATTGATTTATTTATTATTAGTTTCATAAAGGGTCAGCATGAGTAACTGGGTTAAAGTCGCACCGTTTGAAGAAATTCCTAGGCTAGGCGCGCGCGTGGTACGTACTAAAAACAAAGACGAAAGCGAGCTAGAAATTGGTGTATTTCGCCTAGAAGATGACCGTATTTTTGCGATTAACAATAAATGCCCGCACAAGGCTGGCCCTTTATCGCAAGGCATTGTGTATGGCGACAAAGTGGCCTGCCCCATGCACAGCTGGAAAATTAGTTTGATAGATGGCAAAGCTGATGAACCCGATGTGGGCGAAACCGCATGCTTTAACACTAAAGTTGAAGATGGTTTTGTTTATTTAGAGTTAAAAGCTTAGAGTTGAAATGACCGAAGTATTAATTAAGCAGACCAAAAGCACGTGCCCTTACTGCGGCGTTGGATGTGGTGTGGTTATTGGCTCGCAGGGCAACAAAATCATTAGCGTAAAAGGTGATATTGAACACCCTGCGAATTTTGGGCGGCTTTGCACCAAAGGCTCAACACTGCATTTAACGACCGCACTCGACAATCGTGCGCTTTACCCAGAAATGCGTTTAACGCGCGAGGCAGCACGTAAGCGCGTTTCGTGGGATGTTTCGCTGGATTATTTAGCTGAAAAGTTTGCGCAAACCATTGAAAAACATGGTCCAGATTCTGTTGCATTTTATATTTCTGGCCAATTGCTCACAGAGGATTATTACGTATTTAACAAGCTTGCCAAGGGCTTAATTGGCACTAATAATGTCGATACCAATTCACGACTTTGCATGAGCTCTGCCGTAACAGGCTATAAAGCGACGCTAGGCGCAGATGCCCCACCAGCGTGTTATGAAGATATTGACCACACTGATTGCTTATTTATTGCGGGCAGTAACACGGCTTACGCGCACCCCATTATTTTTAGGCGCATTGAAGACGCAAAAGCAAAAAATCCCAACTTAAAAATAATCGTCGTTGACCCACGCAAAACTGACACCGCCCAAGCGGCCGATTTACACTTAGCCATTTTGCCTGGCACCGATGTGGCACTATTTAACGGTCTGCTACACGTGATGCTGTGGGAGGGCTTGCTGGATATGGAGTATATCCGCAATCACACCAACGGCTTTGATGCGTTAAAAGATACCGTACGCGAATACACGCCTAAAATGGTGTCGGATATTTGTGGTATTAAAGAGACCGATATTATTCAAGCCGCGAAATGGTTTGGAGTTGGGCCAACGTTAAGTATGTATTGCATGGGTTTAAACCAAAGTGTGCATGGTACCGATAAAAATGCTGCATTGATTAACTTGCACCTTGCTACAGGCCAAATCGGCAAGCCAGGTGCTGGACCATTCTCGCTAACAGGCCAACCCAACGCTATGGGCGGACGCGAAGTAGGCGGCATGGCCAACTTATTATCTGCCCATAGAGATTTGGCTAACGCAGAACACCGTGCAGAAATGGCCAAACTTTGGGGCATTGATTCTGTGCCAGAAAAAGCGGGGAAAACTGCAATTGAGATGTTTGATGCAGTAAAAAGTGGTGAAATTAAAGCGATTTGGATTGCCTGCACTAACCCTGCGCATTCCATGCCAGACTTGAATAATGTATTAGAAGCCTTGAATAATGCGGAACTAGTCGTGGTGCAGGACGCATTTAACAACACCGATACTTGCGCATATGCTGATGTGTTACTACCAGCCAGCACTTGGGGCGAAAAAGAAGGCACGGTAACCAATAGTGAACGCCGCATTACGCGCGTTAACCCAGCTGTACCGCCGCCCGCCGAGGCTAAGCATGATTGGGCGATCATGGTGGACTTTGCGCAGCGCCTAGAAAAACGTTTAAGTAAAAATAAGCAACTTTTCAAATTTGACACCACAGAATCTATTTTTAACGAACACCGCGAAACTACACGTGGCCGTGATTTAGATATGACGGGTTTAAGCTATGCGCTACTGAATGAACAAGGTCCGCAACAATGGCCATTTTTAGCAGGTGACACAGCAGGTAAAGCACGCTTATATGCTGATGGTATTTTTCAAAAGCCTGATGGCCGCGCGCAATTCATCAGTTCCATTTATAAAGGCACGGCCGATAAAACCGATGCGCGCCACCCACTACATTTACTAACAGGCCGCCTACGCGACCAATGGCACGGCATGAGCCGCACAGGCCGTGCCGCACAGCTTTACAACCATGTAGAAGAGCCGTCCATTAACATGAGCTCAGACGACATGATGCGCCGCAGTATTAAAAATGGCGACATTGTAAAAGTCAGTAATAAGCGTGGTAGCCTCGTGCTACCTGTGCTAATGAGCGATGAAGTCAAGCCCGCCCAAACCTTTATTGCAATGCATTGGGGCAGCCAATTTATGCATGGCTTGGGCGTAAACGCGCTCATGCCACCAAACTTTGATAAAACATCTAAACAGCCAGAACTCAAGCACACGGCGATTAAGCTCGAAAAGCTTGAGCTAACGTGGCGCATGACAGTCATGCGATCTATTCAAGACTTAAACCAGTTACAAGCGATTCGTGGGCTGCTTCATCAATTTACCTACGCGAGCTGCGGTTTGTTTGGACGAGAGTCAGCAGACGGCATTGGTATGCTGATGTTACGCGCCGTCCATGAGGCCGCGCCTAACAGCGATGTCATCAGCCAAATTGATAACATTTTAGGTATGACAGACGATGCGCCATGCCTGAATTATAACGATGCCAAACGCGGTATTAGCAAACGTATTTTGGTCGAAAATATTGACCACAAAAGTAAAGTGACTGGGGTGCGTTTGGTAGGTGAAACGCTCGCTGCCGATTGGCTAAAAGACGTAATGACCACTGGCCAATTTAGCGATGACTTGCGCCGCTGGGCGCTTGCACCATTATCTGCACCACCATCAGGCCAGCGTGGCCGTGGCAAAATCGTCTGTAATTGCCTAGACGTTTCTCAAAATGAAATTGTTGAAAACATTGGCTTAGGCGCAGACCTAATCACTCTGCAAAACAAGCTGAAATGCGGTACAGAATGTGGGTCTTGCATGCCAGAGCTAAGGCGCTTAGTGCGCGAGTACGGCAAGTTTTAAAATTATATGCGCAAGGGAATTTTAAGATTCCCAACAAATCCCCCATACCGTAAGCATTCACATCTGCCATTTCATGTGTACAATAAGCACTCTAATTAAGGTTTATCATGAACAGTTATTCTGACATTGAAGCAAGTGATTTGTTTGAGTTAATCACCAAGCCTAAAGTGCTATTGGTAGATGTGCGTAACGACGATGAAGTTGCACGGGGCATTATTCCTGGCGCGCTACATATTCAGCTCTCAATGTTGCCGCTGCAATACGAAAAATTAATGAACGCTCACTCTGTCGTATTTTACTGCCACAGTGGCGTACGGTCTGCTCATGCGGCCGATTTTGCTGTTAATAAAGGCGTTAAGGATGTGTTCAATCTTGTTGGCGGCGTGGTTGCTTGGGGCAAAGCTGGCTACATGTTAAAAAAATAATGATTAACGGCGCGTATTTGTGCTGATAGGAAAATAATGGAATTTGATCAAGAATGTGATGCACGTAACTTAAACTGCCCATTGCCAATTTTGCGCTGCAAAAAAAGTTTAAGCGCGATTGAGGCTAAACAAATATTAAAAATTACGGCAACCGATCCTGGCTCGGTAAAAGATTTTCAGGCTTTTTGTAAGCAAACTGGTCATGAGTTACTGCAAATGGACGATGAAGATAGCATATTTACATTTTATATTAAAAAACGCGCCGATTAGCACCTAGCATGGCTAAAGGCCAACCTAAAAAGCTCGCCTTAATCGCTTCTAAAGGCTCTCTCGATTGGGCTTACCCACCTTTTATATTGGCCTCCACTGCCGCAGCACTTGATTATGACGTGCAAATATTTTTCACATTTTATGGGCTTACGCTGCTCAAAAAAGACCTAAGCGATTTAAAAGTGTCGCCACTCGGCAACCCTGCAATGCCCATGCCTGTTCCAATGCCCAACTTTGTGCAAATGTTGCCAGGTATGGAAAGCATGGCGACCATGATGATGAAGCAAAAAATCGCCAGCAAAGGCGTTGCAAGTATAGAAGAACTGCGCGCGGCCAGTATTGAAGCGGGTGTTAAGCTAATTGCTTGTCAAATGACAGTGGACTTATTCGATTTCAAAAAAACCGATTTTATTGACGAGATTGAGTTTGGTGGCGCAGCAACCTTTTTTGAGTTTGCAGGCAAATCTGACGTGCAACTTTTTATTTAACACACTAAATATTTTTAAGGCGTTAAGCCGCGACTACTGGGTATTTTTAGCCTCTATCAAGGCATTCACAAACGCCTGAATATCCCATTCGCAGCTGCTGCACCCCGTATTCACCCCAGTCCAGCGCGATATTGCCTCAAAATCTTTGCCCTGCATCACTAAGTCAAAAATCTTTCCACGCGTAGTGCCACTACAAGCGCACATAATTTCATCGACTAAATTGTCTTTTTCTTCGCTCATATGCCAATTAAACAAGTATCTACAAAATTATATAGATTCAAATCAGATTATTTTAGTTTCGCTAGCTGTGTCTTTAGTTTCTCTAAACTGGCTGTAAAATCCGCAACGCGCGCTTTTTCTTGCTCTACCACGGCTACTGGCGCGCGGGCCACAAAGCTTTCATTATTCAGTTTTGAATTAGCTTTGGTGATTTCGGCATCAATTCTAGCAATTTCTTTACTTAAGCGTTCTTTTTCTGCAGCAATATCTATTTCTACTTTCAGCATCAACTTAAACTCCCCC
>JANXWL010000114.1 GCA_025351225.1 Methylotenera sp.
CCATTGTTTTAACCAAGCGGGTTCACGTTTGGCTAAATCACCACGCATGGGGAAGGGCGTTTCAGGCTGATTGATTTTATATTTTGCTTCGTCGGTCATCACTTATTTCTAACTTGGTTTCTTAAAGTCTTGCTGATTAAAATACTGTCTAGCTACAATAATATCTTGTGCAATTTGCGTTTTTAGCGCGTCCAAAGTGTCAAATTTCATTTCTTCACGGATTTTATGCATAAATTCCACATGCACGTGCCTGCCGTATAAATCACCATTAAAATCAAGGATATGTACTTCTAACAATAGCTTTGGCACGCCTGCAATCGTCGGCCGCACACCTAAATTCGCCACACTATTCAAACCATCTAATTGACCTACACTCAATTTTACTGCATAAACGCCTGTTAAGGCAGGCCGTTCGTGGCGCATGTGAATATTGGCGGTGGGGAAGCCGAGTTCACGGCCACGTTTTGCCCCATGCATCACCTTGCCGCTAACGCTGTAATGACGACCCAGCAATTGTGTGGCCAATGTCAAGTTGCCAGAAAATAGCGCATCTCGCACGCGCGTGCTGGATATGCGCTCGCTATTAAAATCCACACTTGGCATTGGAATTAAATCAAAACCGTTCGTTTTAAAGTCGTCCACTGTGCCTACTCGCTTAGCACCGAATTTAAAATCTTCACCCACTAAAATGCTATTCGCGTTCAATTTTTCGCGCAGAATGCTTAAAAAAGCTTGCGCATTAATCGCTGCAAAGGGCTTGTTAAATGCACAAACAAACACTTTTTTTATGCCGATATATTGAAAATATTCCAGCTTTTCACGTAAATTACTTAAGCGCGCAGGTGCGTTAAGTGGTGTAAAAAACTCACGAGGATGCGGCTCAAACGTCATCACGGCCGGTGTTAAGTTTTTGGCCACTGCATGCTCACATAGCTTATGTAATAAAGCTTGATGGCCTAAATGCATGCCGTCAAAATTGCCAATAGCCAAAGCTAATGGCTCGCCGGGCGTTGCGGGTAAATGGCGAAAAACTTGCATGCTAAATAGCAGTACGGTGCATAAAATCTTTGATGCGGATGCCCATTAGCCACAGCGCTGCAAAGTAAGTCACGGAGCCCAGCACCAATAATCCCAGCAAATGTATGAGCTTAGGCGCTAATTTATATGTAAGCCAAGTGGCATCGCTGCCCGCCGCAAAATGCAAGGCCAGCGCCATGGCGATGACAGCGACGATTAGTTTCGCCATAAATAAACCCCAGCCTGCTTGCGGCTTATAAACATTGGCTTTTCGCAGATAATAATACAGCAGCCCAGCGTTCATACACGCACCTAGGCCGATAGAAAGCGCCAAACCCGCATGATGCAAATCGGTAAACATATAAAAAAATAAATTCATTAATTGTGTTGAAACCAGCGTAAAAATGGCAATTTTGACGGGCGTTTTAATGTTTTGACGCGAGTAAAATGCGGGCGCGAGTACTTTCACCATAATTAAGCCCAGCAAGCCCAAGCTATACGCCATCAGCGCTTGGCGTGTCATTTCGACATCGTGCGGGCTAAATTTGCCGTAATAAAATAGTCCCGTCACCAAAGGCACAGCTAGCACTGCAAGCGCCACTGCGGCTGGCAGCGCGAGAATTAAAGTGAGACGCAAGCCCCAATCGAGCAATTTTGAATATTCACCATCAGCTTTATCGGCAAAGCTTTTGGATAAACTTGGCAGCAAAATTGTGCCCAGCGCCACACCCATGACGCCCGTAGGAAACTCCATTAATCGATCCGCATAATACAGCCAAGAAACACTGCCTGTGGCCAAAAATGAGGCGAAAATGGTGTTGATTAGTAACGAAATCTGCGCGATAGAAACGCCAAACACCGCTGGCCCCATTAACTTTAAAATGCGCCATACACCTTCATCTTGCATGTTCAAGCTATAGCGCGGAATAAGGCCGATTTTGAGCAAATATGGAATTTGATATAGCAACTGCAACACGCCGCCCACAAACACCGCCCAAGCCAGTACTTTAATGGAATGATCAAAATAAGGCGCAGCCAGCAAAGCCGCGGCGATAAACGATACATTCAGCCAAACTGGCGTGAATGCTGGCACCGAGAAATTGCCGTAAGTGTTGAGCACGCCGCCCGCCAGCGATACCAACGAAATAAAAAATATGTAGGGAAACGTGATGCGCAGCAAATCGACGGTTAAATCAAACTTAGCTTTATCGACCGCAAAACCCGGCGCACTAATCTGCACCACCCACGGCGCGGCCAGCATACCGATGATAGTAATTGCCACTAAAAATAGCCCTAGCAAGGTAGCAACGTGATTGATGAGCGCATGCGTTTCGTCGTGCGTTCGCTGATTTTTGTACTCTGCTAAAATCGGCACAAAAGCCTGTGAAAATGCGCCTTCTGCCGAGATTCTTCTCAGTAAATTGGGAATTTTAAACGCCACAAAAAACGCATCGGTGAGCATGCCTGCGCCGAATATTCGTGCAATGAGCGTATCGCGCACAAAGCCCAAAATGCGCGAGATAAACGTCATGCTGCCAACTTTGGCTAAAGCGTTAAGTAAATTCATTGATTAGTTATAAAAATTGAATATGCGAGATTTTAACACGCCCACAAACGTTTTAATTAGCTGCTTTTGTGCGATTAATGCTTGCCAAAACAGTTAAAAAACACTATTATGCACGGTTTCGTATTAACCCCTATTAAGCTTTAGGACAAGGATTAGGTTTAAAATCATATGGCAAATACCGCACAAGCACGCAAACGCGCACGTCAATCCGTTAAAGTAAACGCACATAACGCGTCGTTACGTTCTACTTTACGTACTGCAATTAAAAAAGTAATTAAAGCAGTAGAGTCTGGTGACAAAGCCGCAGCAGCCGCTAGTTATCAAGAAAACGTGATGGTAATTGACCGCATTGCAGACAAAAAAATTATTCATAAAAACAAAGCAGCACGTCATAAAAGTCGTTTAAGTGCTGCGATTAAAGCTATGACTGGCGCGCCAGCCGCTGGTGTTAAAGTGACTAAAGCTGCACCTAAGGCTAAAAAAGAAGTAAAACCTGCTGCCAAAACCGTAGCTAAAGCCGCTGCAAAACCGAAAGCAGCTGCGCCTAAGAAAGCTGCAGCACCAAAAAAAGCTAAAACTGAATAAAAAAGTTTTAGATTAAAAAAGCCGAGCATTGCTCGGCTTTTTATTTACTTTGAACTTTTAAGCTAGCTTACTCTTAACTTTTAGCTTAGGCCAATATTCAATTCACTGCGCGCAATGAGTGCTGCATTTAAAATTGCTTTTTTGTTTTTGCCAATCACCGTAAAGTGTCCCATTTTGCGGGCTTTGCGAGGCTCGTGTTTGCTATATAAATGCAACTTCAAACTGGCATGTGCTAGCGCCTTATTCCATAAGGGTTCTAGGTTATTCACCCAGCTATCTCCTAAAATATTCACCATCACGGCATTGCTGTGTAAACTTCCATCGCCTAAAGCCAGGCCAGTCATTGCACGCACTTGCTGTTCAAACTGGTTGGTAATACAAGCATCGATGGTGTAATGACCACTATTATGCGGTCGCGGCGCGATTTCGTTTACTAACAATTGGCTGCCGACCACAAAAAACTCTACGCCCATCACACCCACGTAATCGAGTTTTTCTGCGAGTTTTTTTGCCAGTTCTTGCGCATTGGCTTTAATCACTTCACTGCACCGTGCTGGCACAATACTGATGTCCAATATGCCATTTAAATGGCTATTTTCTGCAGTAGGGAAAGTGGCGATATTACCCATTGAATCACGCGCCAACACAACTGAAACCTCTAAATCTAACGCCAGCATTTGCTCTAACACACAGGTTTCTTGCTTAAATTCTGTAAATGCTTGTTTGGCATCAGCTTGATTTTTTACCCGCGCTTGACCTTTGCCGTCATAGCCAAAACGCGCTACTTTTAGAATGGCAGGGTAGATTGTATTGGTGTCATTTGGCAAATCATTCGCGCTGTTAATAACCACAAAAGGGGCTACTGGCAAACCTGCGTCTTTAATAAAGTTTTTTTCTAATACACGATGTTGTGCAATAGACACACAAGCAGCAGAAGGCCTAACCGTGGTAGCGAGTGCTAACTTTTCCAATGACTTTGCTGGTACATTTTCAAATTCTGTAGTCACGGCTTGGCAAGTATCTGCCATTTTTTTTAGCGCTAGCGCATCGTCAAAATTGGCGCAAATATGTACATCAGCAATTTTGCCAGCGGGGCTGTTTTGGTCTGGGTCTAGTACCGTGACTTTATAACCCAACTCGTGCGCGGCTATCACAAAAAAGCGACCTAACTGACCGCCGCCTAACATGCCCAGCATAGCTGGTGGATTGATTACTGATGGCTTAATGACTGTTGCTGTCATGGTTTTTCGCTAAGCTCCATGGCATACACTTTGTCAGATTGTTTTGTGCGAAATTCAGCTAATTTTTTGGCTAAAGATGCATCGCTATTCGCCAAAATACTCACCGCAAAGAGTCCAGCATTAGCTGCGCCTGCATCGCCAATGGCAAACGTA
>JANXWL010000117.1 GCA_025351225.1 Methylotenera sp.
GTTTGGGCGTATACCCTAAACTGATTACCGATTTTACGCATATTAGTGCTGCACAATGGCTGAACCACATGGCGGTTAGCAAAATTCCAGCAGCCGGTTTGTAAAAAAGTTAGGTAAATGTAAGCATGCAAACTATTCAAATTGATCTATTGACTGCGCTGCCAGAGCTGATTGTGCTTGGCATGGCTATGCTTATTTTGCTCACAGGCTTATTTACCAAAAACAGCATGGTTATTTATGTGCTGGCGCAAACCACTCTATTTGCTGCTGCTTTTTTCACTGTCAGCACGCATACGCCAGCGGTAGGCTATGCTTTTACAGGCATGTTTGTGGATGACACCTTAAGCGATGTGCTCAAGCTAATGATTTATCTTGGTACGGCCATGATGTTTGTTTATACACGTCATTATATGCAATTGCGCGGCATGTTTCGTGGCGAATATTATGCCCTAGTGCTATTTGCTGTATTGGGCATGATGATTATGGTGTCTGGCCAAAGTATGCTCACTATTTATATGGGATTAGAGTTGCTTTCATTATGTTTGTATTCGCTAGTTGCACTTGATCGCGATAATGCAAAATCGTCCGAAGCAGCCATGAAGTACTTTGTGCTGGGCGCTCTAGCATCAGGCATGATGTTATATGGCATGAGCATGATTTACGGCATGACAGGTAGTCTCAATATTTCCGAAATTTCATCCACGTTGCAGGGCGCGTTAACCGATGTGCACGGCCCTAAAAATCCTGTGCTGATTTTAGGTTTGGTGTTTATTGTGGCAGGTTTGGCGTTTAAATTTGGGGCTGTGCCGTTTCAAATGTGGGTACCCGATGTGTATCAAGGTGCGCCAACAGCAATTACTATGTTAATAGGTTCGGTGCCTAAATTTGCCGCTTTTGCGATTGCGATACGCTTGCTAGCGCAAGGCCTGCAACCACTCACTGGCGAATGGCAGAATATGTTGTTGATTATGGCTGTACTCTCTATCGCTATTGGTAACGTCACAGCAATCGCGCAAAGTAACTTAAAGCGCATGTTGGCCTACTCTACTATTTCGCACATTGGCTTTTTGTTATTTGGTTTGATGAGCGGTAATTTGAATGGCTACGCGTCTGGTTTATTTTATATTACGGCTTATGTATTGATGACATTGGCAGGTTTTGGCATGATTTTATTGCTCTCGCGTAAAGGTTTTGAGGCTGAGACTTTAGATGACTTAAAAGGCCTGAATCAACGCAGCAAATTAGCCGCTTTTATGATGCTCATCACTATGTTTAGTATGGCTGGCGTACCACCCACTATTGGCTTTTGGGCTAAGTTCACCGTGTTGCAAGCGGCTTGGCAAGCAGGCTTTGGTTGGGCAGTGGTGTTTGCAGTGCTAATGGCAGTGATTGGCGCGTTCTACTATTTACGCATCGTTAAATTGATGTATTTTGATGCGCCAAAAGACCATGTTGCTATTGATGCGCCAATAGATATGCAGCTGGTATTGAGCCTTAATGCACTTGCTTTGCTAGGACTTGGTTTACTGCCACAAACGCTAATGAGTATTTGCGGTGCAGCGATTGTAAGAAGTTTGCAGTAATATCATAAGTAATGGTTTGCAAAAGTTAAACAATAAAAAAGCCAAATTTATTGTAGCCACTCTCAAAGTGTGTTGATTTTTTGAGTGGTTTTTGAGGCAGTAAAAGTGAAGCTCTATCATTGGTATGGTGTGACTAATACATAAGCTATCAGGGCAGCTTACAATTGATTCGGTAGTGTTTCGGTATTCGAGACCGTTCAAAAATTCAGTTACACAGGAATTTGAACGGTCTCATTTGGCTGTTTATTTTACAGCTGGCAGATTAATAAATTACCGTGCCATCACCTAGCATGTGCGTACCACAATCTTTACCTGAGTTTAAACAGTTTTTAACAATTCCAGCCATTACTTTTTCATCCCATCCATTAACCCAATCGGCATGTGCTGAATAACCAGCGTTATAACCACTTTTTGCATAATTATCACTAGATAATCGCCAGTTAGCTGTGCCCTCTGAGTTGGTGATGTCATACTTAATATTTAGAGTAATAGCAGGAATTGCTACAGGGTGTGTTGTTGGACATTTATTGAGTGTGGTAAGATTAGAATCAGCCTCCGCCATGTGTGATTTATGGTCTGGGCTATCTAAGTTCACCCCATCCCAGCATTGTGGGAAGGCGATATGAACCACAATCTGTCTGCCTTGACTGCAATTTGGTAAGCCTTTTGTTGAAAATGAACTAGGGTCATTCTCTTTAAAACAGGTAAATTCTGGAAATCTGCCAGCTTGTTCGCTAATTGCTTTACTATTACCCGTAATCATCCGCAAACCTTTAGGCGGTGCAGTGATATATTCATGTGGCACTGTATAACCTGTTTTGTAATACCACAAAGCCTGTACGGGTTTAAGTGCTGTGTCAGTTGATGTGTCTATCATGCTTGGCACCCAATAAGCCGAACGATTGGCAATACCCCCCATACAAGTACTGTTTCCAGCAATACTTAGATTAGATAAATCACTTTTGTAATTAGTTGTAGTATTACCAAAAAACGTATGGTGATGTGCTGCTCCCTGTTGGTTGGGATAAACTAAAGGGTCGTCATTACTCATATGGCTTACATCACAACTAATGCGAAATTGTCCAGTACCATCACCTGCTGTTGGTTGGTCTTTAATTAAATTGCTAGCAAGAATTCTTTTTTCGCTGTAACTAGTTGCTGGTTTAATATTTTTGCTAATATCCACTGCGGGCATAAGAGCCACTTGCACAATATTAGGAGGTGTAATGCTACCTGATGGTGTGATTGGCGTATTTGCAGCAATTGGTGGGGTATTTTGAGCTAGTACTTGTTTTGGCGGTATGCCTAATACAGTAGACGCGGCAGCTATTGGAGCAGGCTTAATGGCAATTGGTGCCGTTGGCAGTGTTACTAACCTGTTTGGCTTGCTTGTTGGAACTCCACCCCCAGTGAATTTTCCAAAGAAAAATCTTAAAGTGCTTTCTTGAGTTGAATTAAGGCTTGATTTGAATAATATAGCACTTTTGTTGCTGGGCAAGGCGGCACTACCATCATTAAAAGCAAAATTCAGTTGAGCTCCATTGCTAGCTGCTGCAGTGCTTGCAAGTTTTGCAGGCACTGCACCAATTGTCTTTGCTGTTTTTGTATTGGGTAATATGCAAACATCTTTTGCTTGCATTGCATTGATTAATTCGTTGCGCGTGGCTTTAGTAAAAGCAAATGGTGGTGGAATATCAGAATACTTAGTAACGCCTCTTGCATCCCGCCATTTATAAATTTCCGCACATGTGTTGGTGCTAAAAACCACCAAAATAACCGTGAGTACTAACGCTTTAGCGATTTGTGCGCTAGATTCAAACATAAAGATTCCTTAAAACTTAAGTTGGAAAACTCAATACCAACTATTATTTTATGCTTCATTTAGTATAAGTCAAACAATGGGTTATTGAAGTTATATAAACTTATCCCTTAATAAGTTTTAAACATAAAACAAAAACATTACTAATATTGCTAGCAAAAACCATGTTTTTGTTTTATCTTTAAGACAGTAATGTAGTTTTGTTAACAAATTGTTGCGAAATTGTAAAAGGTAGAAAAATGCGCTTAGATGACGAACGTGAAAGTGATAATGTAGAAGATAGGCGCGGCGGTAGCGGCTTTTCGATGGGCGGCGGTAAAGGTATAGGTATTGGTACGATTGCTTTAGCGTTAGTTGCCATGTATTTTGGGGTTGATCCATCATTAGTAATGAATATTGGCCAAGGCATGAGCCAAAATACATCAGTAGAAGCCAAGCCAATTCCTGCAAATGACCCTGACGCAAAATTTGTGGCTAAAGTGCTGGCTAGCACTGAAGACACTTGGGGCAAAATCTTTCAAGCATCAGGCCAGCAATATCCAGCGCCAAAACTCGTACTATTTAGCGGACAAACGCCTACTGCTTGCGGCTCAGGCCAGGCAGCAGCAGGGCCATTTATTGCCCTGGCGACCAAAAAGTGTACATTGATTTAAGCTTTTATCAAGAGATGAAAGATCGCTTTCACGCCCCTGGCGATTTTGCGCAAGCTTATGTTATTGCACACGAGATTGGGCATCACATTCAAAACCTGCAGGGCATATCCGATAAAGTACAGCATGCACGCCAAAGCGCACGTAACGAGGCAGAATCTAATGCCTATTCTGTGCGTTTAGAGTTACAAGCCGATTGCTATGCGGGTGTTTGGGCCATGCATGCAGATGGCGAAAACCGCATATTGGAAGCAGGCGACGTAGAAGAGGCAATGACTGCTGCGGCGGCGATTGGCGACGATGCACTACAAAAGCAAGCGCAAGGCTACGCTGTGCCAGATTCGTTTACGCATGGCACCTCGCGGCAGCGTATGCACTGGTTTAACCAAGGCTTAAACACGGGCGACATTAAAAAATGTGATACCTTTAACGTCGCATCAATTTAGTTGTAGCATGGCAAAAGTTCTTATTGTGGGCTGTGGCGATTTAGGCACAGCCATCGCTATTCGTTTGCACGCTAGCCATGAAGTGATTGGCTTACGCCAAAGCGACAAGCACTTACCGTTTGGTATGCGCACTTTGCAAGCCGATGTAACACAGCCAATTACATTAAGTGCGCTCGATAATTTCCAGCCCAATATCATCATTTACTGCATCTCTGCAGGTGGCTCTAGTGATGCACACTATCAAGCGGCTTATGTGCAAGGTTTAAAAAATAGCCTTGCCACACAAAGTAATAATAAAGCCTTGCAACATGTGTTTTTTGTATCTAGTACTAGAGTGTATGGGCAAATCACAGATGAGCTACTAGATGAAAACACGCCTGCAATGCCTGCTGACTTTGGTGGAGCGCGCTTACTAGAGGCTGAAAATGTGTTGAATGAGTTAGGCTGCAACTCAACAAAATTGCGCCTTTCTGGAATTTATGGCGCAGGCCGGTTATATTTGGCGAATATGGCAAAAGATTTAAATAAGTGGCCAAGTGACAATCATTATAGCAACCGTATTCACCGTGACGATGCAGCCAATTTTATTGCATTTTTGGTGGAAGAAATCGCAAAAAATCAGCCAGTTGCCGATTGCTATATTGTGACCGATGATACGCCGACACAGCAATATGAAGTGTTGATCTGGCTTGCTAATCAGCAAAAAATTGATACCGCTAGTATTAAAATACCGCCTGCGCATGGCGGTAAGCGCTTAAGCAATAAACGGTTGCGCGCAACTGGCTTTGCGCTGCAATATCCCAATTATCAAGCGGGTTACAGCCATATTTTAGCGACATTAAATCATGCATAAAATTGCAAGTTTTATTTTTTATAGCCTGTTAAGTTTAAATGCATTTGCGCTCGACAAAGCCACTTTGGCGCTGTGGCAAAAAGATTTTAAGCAAGAAGCCAAGGCTGCGCATATCTCACCCAAAACAATCAAGTCTACGTTTAAAAGCGCACAATATTTACCGCAAGTGATTGTGCTAGATCGCGCGCAACCCGAATTTATTTCACCTTTTTTAAGTTATGTAGATAATCGCGTAAACACTAACCAAATAGCGCTTGGTAGGGCAATGTTGCAACAACACGAAGCTTTGTTAAATCAAGTCGAAACACAGTACGGTGTGCCAAAAGAAATTCTTGTCGCTTTTTGGGGCTTAGAAACACATTATGGTGCCAATAAAGGCAACTTTGGGCTACCGTCAAGTTTGATGACGCTAGCCTATGAAGGCCGCCGAGCAGCGTTTTTTCGCAGCCAATTGTTAGATACGATGCGCATTGTAGATGCTGGACACAACACAGTTGCAGGTATGCGTGGCTCGTGGGCGGGTGCTATGGGGCAGATGCAATTTATGCCTTCAACATTGCTTAAACATGGCGTAGATGCTGATGGCGATGGACGCATCAATATTTGGACATCGTTGCCTGACAGCTTTGCCTCTGCCGCCAATTATCTTAATCATTCAGGTTGGAAAAAAGGCGAAATTGCTATGCTAGAGGTGAAGCTGCCCGCCAATTTTAACTACAATTTAGCGCAGCTACAAAACCGCAAATCTGCATCTAACTGGGAGCGATTAGGCGTTACAACGATGGATGAAACGCCTTTACCAGCACATGACAACGCGGCTATTTTGCTGCCACAAGGCTGGCAAGGCCCAGCGTTTATGGTGTTTAGCAATTTTGATGTGATTTTAGATTGGAACCGCTCGGTGAACTACGCGCTATCGGTTGCACATTTGGCCAATCAATATGTAGCTGATAAGCCGATTATCGCAGGCGCTGATGCTGAAAATCAAGCGCTTACCTTTAACCAAATGTGGGCATTGCAGGGTAAATTAAACGAGCTGGGTTTTGATTGTGGCGCGCCAGATGGCTTTCCAGGTTTGCAAACGCAAACAGCTATTCGTCAATACCAAGCGGGCCAAAACTTACCGCAAGATGGCTATGCCAGCCCCAGTTTGTATCAATACCTGTTACAAGCTAATTAAGCTAGTGCGACTAACTGACACGCGTTCTAAACCAGCCTGTCAGGCTTATTCTATTGCGTGTTGCAGGTAATACCTCGTGCCAAAAATCAGCCGATAAAAATAATACCAATCGGCCTGCTATTGGCAATATATCAATATACTTACTTCCGTTATTACTAGCCGTATCATTCAAGTGTAGTCGCAGCTCGCCGCCTTCATCTGCTTGCCAATTATCATTTAAATACAATACGCTACTTAGCTGGCGCACTTGTGCGGGTATTAGTGCTGTCCCATTGTTGATTTGTTTAAACTGATCTAAATGCTTTAAATAAACGCCGCCAATTGGGTATACCGCCAAATGCGTTTCTATATCATGCAAATTCATAAAAAGGTTTTGATTTAGGGCAACTTTTAATGCCTCAATTTTAGCAAAGTAGGTTTGCGTGCTGTTGTTTAGGCTGTCTTCATCTAGCCAATAAATGCTATCGCTGCGAATAGCTGAATGCTGCGTATTAGCATTTTTACCCGTTTTTGCAACCAACATTTCGCCATCAATATAACGTTCCTCAGCCTTACCAGCCAACGCTTGAATAATTTGCGCAGGCAAAAAATCCTCGCAAATGGCATAACCATTTTCCGTCAAGTCATCAATTATTGTGGTTAGTTGAGTATGAAATTTTTGCATGGCGTAATTTTGCAGTATAACAGGCAAAAGCCACAAACTTGGTTTGCGCCGAAAGCCCTAATGCGCTAAAATCTGCCCTCGTTTCAATAAAGGCGGTTAGCTCAGTTGGTTAGAGCGCTTGGTCGACATCCAAGAGGTCACCAGTTCGAATCTGGTACTGCCTACCAATAACTAGTTTTATATAGTCCTAAGCAGTCCATTAAACCAGCATAAGTGCTGGTTTTTTATTGTCTTTTTGTTTTATACGGTGTAATATCGTCTTAATCAATCCAAAATAATTGTTGGTATTTATGTAGGTATTTTAAAATACCAACAAATAAGATACCAACAAATGATGATAAAGGCGTGAAGTATGGCACTTACAGATATTCAAGTTAAAAACGCTAAGCCCAAAGGTAAGGCTTATAAATTGAGTGATGCAGGTGGCCTGTTTTTATTTGTTGCGCCCGCTGGCGGTAAATTATGGCGGCTGGCATATCGTTTTGATGGTAAGCAAAAAACGCTTAGCTTTGGTGCATACCCCACAATCACACTTTTAGAAGCCCGTACAAAGCGCGACCAAGCCAAAAAGTTATTAGCAAATGACCAAGACCCTAGCGAGCTTAGCAAATTAGATAAAGCTGAAAAGCAAGCCAATAATGCTAATACCTTTGAATTATGGGCGAATCGTTGGTTAGCCCATTGGCGGGTTGATAAAAGCCCGCGTCATGTTGATATTATTAGCAGACGATTAGCAACCAATGTGCTGCCTGCTCTAGGGGCGTTGCCAATACTAGATATTACGGCGGTCAACATTGCTAGCTTAGTGCGTGGCATTGCAGGGCGTGGCGCTTTGGATGTGGCAACCAGCGCACATCAAACCGTTAGCCAAGTATTTCGCTACGCCATTGCTAACGATACAACTGCGCGTGTCACCCGCAATCCCGCAACGGATATTAAGCCAAGCGATATTATTCAATCGCGCCCTGTAGTGAATCAAGCCCGTGTAGATATTAAAGACTTGCCCGTGTTGTTACGGGCGATTGATACCAGTGACGCGATTGTTATTACGCGTATCGCCATGAAACTAATGGCCTTAACCTTTGTACGCACTAACGAGCTAATAGGCGCAGAATGGGGCGAGTTTGATTTAGAGGCAAAACAATGGCGTATTTCGGCGGAACGCATGAAAATGAAAACGCCGCATATTGTGCCTTTGGCAACGCAAGCGGTTGAATTGCTAACAACCTTAAGAGCGCAGACAGGCTGGAGTAAGTTTTTATTCCCACATCGGCATGACCCTAACAAAACCATGAGTAATAACACGATATTGCAAGCCCTTAAACGCATGGGCTATCAAGGCACAATGACAGGTCACGGCTTTAGAGGGATTGCCAGCACTGCATTACATGAACAAGGTTATGCGCATGAACATATCGAGCTACAGCTTGCCCATGCACCACGCAATGCAACGAGCGCGGCCTATAACCATGCGCTATATTTGCAACCTCGTACTGTGATGATGCAACAATGGGCGGATTATTTAGACGAACTCAAAGCGGGCGCAAAGGTGATAGCGATTACTGGCAAAAGTGCTTGACATTGTTATTGACATACACATAGATATACATATAATAAACCATGCAATACAGTTACGATAAAACCAAAAATGGGCTAAACTTTAAAAAGCACGGGCTTAATTTTGATAATGCAAAACAAGTGATTGAAAGTGATAAAACAATCACTTTTGAAGATAACCGCTTTGATTATGGTGAGCCGCGCTATATCACGCTAGGCTTATTGCAAAATGTGCTGGTGGTTATTGTTACCAGTGAAACCGAAAACGAAATACGCATTATTTCAATGCGAAAGGCAGATAAAAATGAGCAAGCAATCTACTACGCAAACACATGACGACCTAAGCGAAATGCCTATCACGCAAGCGGATATTGTAAGCGGTAAGCTAAAGCTAGTTAAGCGCAATGCGAGCGGCGCAGTGCTACAGCCTAAGCAACGCATTAACATTTTTTTAGATGCTGCCACGGTACAATACTTTAAAACAAAAGCGGGTGAGCGCGGTTATCAAACCTTGATTAACGAAACGCTAAAGCAATCCATCCAAGCTGAAAGCCTAGAAGGCGTCATACGCAAAACCATTCGCGACGAGCTGCGTAAACAACACGCTTAAGGCGGCTAGTGTGGCTTCTTGAATAAGGCGACGTAAAGGGGTGTTATGGACGCAGAAACATCTGCTTTAGAACATCTTAAGCTTGAACAATCATGGCTTGAAGCTACTCGCACAACTTTAAACGTTAGGCCGACCGATGATTATCTACAACTTACATTTGCAGAAAATTCTAACATCGGTGATTCGATAAACGTATTTCGTCAATTTACTTTGCTTGTCGAAAAAGGTATCACTCCTCCCGTAAATTTACTTACTTCATTAGCTACTGGTTTTAGACGATACCTAGACGCAAAGCCCAAAGTATCACTAGATGCTGCTTTCAATCTAAAGTCTAAGCAAAGAGTTGGACACGCACTCGATCATCGGTTGGCTATAGAGGAAAGGGGACAAATTATTCATTATATGTGGTTCTTACGTCATCAAGCCAAACTTAAGAACGAAAGCCTCTCAATATTGAATGCTGCTGGTGAAGCAATTACGAAATTTAATTTAACTCTTGATGAGAGCGTATTAGAGAAAAACTATGTTGATATGAAAGCAGGTGATATTTTTGATAACTGTTATGAAGTGCTAGATAAGGTTTTGAAAAGTAGAAACAAAACGCGTTTTTGATTCCGTGAATGTAGTTTAATATCTTTTTAATATGTTCCCATTACCGCTTAACAAATTTAGCGGGATTTAATGAGGTGCATTATGAATCAGAAAATTTTAAGGCTAAAAGTAGTTCAAGATTTTACAGGGCTTAGTCGTTCGACAATTTACGCCATGCTAAAAGCTGGCAACTTTCCACAATCGGTCAAATTGGGCTTACGTTCTGTAGGTTGGTATGAGGCTGATATTCAAAGCTGGATTGCAAGCCGTCAGGCAAGTAAGGCGGCTTAAGCATGACATACGCGAACCCAAAATACGCGGGTACGTTTTCACGCAAAGACTTACCTAGCTCAATTACTTATTACGAAAACAAAGGCATTAAACTAAAAGGCAGTGGCGCATGGCGCGATGCTATCTGCCCGTTTCACCCTGATACTAAACCCAGCTTGCGGGTGAATGTAGAAAAGGGCGCGTATCGCTGCATGGTTTGTGGCGCACATGGAGGCGATGTATTGGCCTTTCATATGCACAAATACGGTCTTAACTTTGTAGAAGCTTGCAAGCAGCTTGGCGCTTGGAGGGTTGCAGCATGAGCGAACTCGAAACCCCAAAGCAGGCCGCGCGCAGTTTAATGGCTTACAAACTCAAAGAAGGTTTTGAACCTAACGCCTTTTATACTTATCACGATTTAGATGCTAATCCAATTTATTGGCGCGTTCGCTTACAGCACCCGCAAACAGGTGAAAAAGTTATCCGTCCCATACGCCTAGTTAACGAAACATATGAGCTAAAAGAGCCTTTGTTTACTGATGGTAAACCGCTGTATCACTTGCACTTAATCGCTAAAGAAGCCGATAAAACGGTTTTTATTGTTGAAGGTGAAAAATGCGCCGATGCACTCACAAAGTTAGGATTGCTGGCAACCACTAGCGGCAGCACAAGTAGTGCCAAAGATGCAAGCTGGCAAATACTTGCAGGACGAGAAGTGGTGATATGGCCTGATAATGATGATGCAGGTTTGCAATATGCCAATGATGTGACGGCAAAACTCACCAGCCTAAAAGCAACCATTAAGTACATCGATATTAGCTTGCTTAATCTACCCGCTAAAGGCGATTGTTACGATTGGCTGTTGCAATTTAAAGCAACCCATGGCCGCGATGCAACAATGGCAGACATTGAGGCTTTGCAGCATAAAACTGACCGCATACAAACGCCTACAAGCGATTATTTACAAGTGAGCGGCACTGCGCCATTGCCTGATAATTATTACCCGACCGTAAGCCTGCAATGTGCCCTAGACATAACACCACAGCCTATTCATTGGCTATGGAACGGCTGGATAGCAAAAGGCAAGTTACACATATTTGCGGGTGCGGCTGGCACTGGTAAAACAACCATTGCAATTGCATTGGCAGCAACAATCACAATAGGCGGAAAATTTCCCGATGGTAGC
>JANXWL010000154.1 GCA_025351225.1 Methylotenera sp.
AAGGATTTTGGTGGGATATTGGCTTAAGTTGAGAGAATTGACGGAGCTATTCAGTTTCGTCCTGTTGTATGCAGAAAGCAGGATCTGCCTTCGTGTCCAGAAAGACTAGATAATAAAGGCGAAACTCGCTAAACTGGAATCATTTAACGCGTGAAATTTGAGGGGAGTCCTGCTCGTATGATTGGTTGGCCAATACCCGCCCGAGACTTAATTAATCCTTTTGCAAAGTGCATGGTGCGTTCTTCAATAGCAAAAACAATACTGATGTTGGTATGTTTGTTTTGTGGGAATTTGATGGCAGACGAGACGCCGAATCCGTGTAGTCGCGATCGCAATTCCAATGATTTCACTATTTTCAGTTATCACGAAATAGCTGAAAATAGTGAGACACTCGACTCGACTTATGCGGTCTCGGTTGCAAATTTTGAAGCGCAGATGAAATGGCTCATTGAAGACGGATATCACTTCATAAGAATCGATGACATCATCAACTTCAGGAAAAATAATAAACCTTTACCCAGTAAAGCCGTTTTGATTACCTTTGATGATGGCTATCAGTCAGTTTATGCAAACGCATTTCCTATTATAAAAAAATATCAAATTCCCACTGTGATTGCCCTAGTCGGGAGTTGGCTTCAAGCCACCAATAAAGTTGATTTTGATGGTCACCTGATCGATAGAAGCAAGTTTTTGAGTCAAAAAGAAATTAAGGAAATGGTTGCAAGTGGGCTGGTTGAGGTTGGTAGCCACAGCTATTTCCTGCATCGTGGCATTTTGGGTAATCCACAGGGAAACTTGGAACCCGCTGCGATAACTCGCCAATGGTTGCCCGATAAAAAGGTTTATGAAGACGACAAAAGTTACCAGCGACGCATTTATGATGATCTGAAAACTAACAATGACTTTCTTAAGAAGTACACCGGCCAAAAACCACGCGTGATGGTTTGGCCGTATGGTGACTACAACATGGAAGTGCGCAAAATCGCCGAGAGTCTTGAGATGCCCGTCGGACTCACACTGGACGATGGAAGCAACACGACGACTACGCCATTATGGGGGTTGAGACGAATTTTGGTCGACCAAAAAATGTCGTATACCGATATGGAACGTAACATGTGGGATCGCAATAAGAATTATGCCGATGATGCGATAACTACTAAAGCGATGCATATTGACCTTGATTACATCTATGACTCCAACCCAGAGCAACTGAACAAAAATCTAGGCGAGCTGCTTGAACGAATCAAAAAGGTCGGCGCTAACACCGTGTACTTACAGGCGTTTGCTGACCCTGACGCAAACGGTGCTGCTGATTCTGTCTACTTTCCAAACCGCCATATCCCGGTGCGTAGCGATTTGTTTAATCGAGTCGCATGGCAGATAAGCTCCCGCACGCAAGTGAAGCGCGTTTACGCTTGGTTGCCGGTGATTGCTTGGGAGCTACCTTCCAGCAATCCAGCCGCAAACGACAAGGTGGTGACCTTGCAGGTCGACCAAAATCATTTAAATATGGGTTACCCACGACTTTCACCTTTTTCATCGAAGGCGCGAAAGATTATCCGGGAAATCTACGAAGACTTGGCGAAATCGGCCGTGATAGACGGCATCCTCTTTCATGATGATGTAACCCTGTCGGATTATGAAGACGATAGCGTGATGGCTCGCGCGCAATACAAAAACTGGGGCTTGAAATCGACTGTTGAGGAAATTCGATCCGACCGTTCGGAATTTTTGCAATGGACGAAACTTAAAACTGTATATTTGGATGATTTTGCGTTGGAGTTAGCGCAAGTCGTTCGTAATTATCGCCCAGACCTCAAAACTGCACGTAATTTATATGCGCAAGTAGCGCTAAATAGCAATGCTCAAGAGTGGTACTCCCAAAGCTTGTCTGATTCGATTAAGAAATACGACTACACTGCGATCATGGCAATGCCTTACATGGAACAAGCCAATGATGCCGGAGCGTTCTACAATCAAATTCTTACCAATGTCAAACAGCAAGAGTGTGGTTTAGAACGCACAGTTTTTGAACTGCAGACGGTCAATTGGCGAAAAAACAACGAGCCAATTTCTCCCCAAGAGTTAAGTCTAACCATCCAGCATCTATATGACTTTGGGGTTAATCACATTGCGTATTATCCGGATGATTTGTTTAACAACAACCCGGATGCTGACCTGATGAAACGGGCTTTTTCAAAAAAGCCTACCCGCATGTACCCGTTTAACCCCAGCAGTCTGTTGCCCAAGAAATGATGATATTGTGTGTGCTTTTGATTAGCGTTGTGTGTAACAATGACTTTTAGTTGGAAAGATTGAGATAAAGATGAGCCCGCATATTTTTTGGCATTCCCTTTGGCACTTTTTCATCGGGTACATCTTCTACTACCCACTCTTCATGTCGAGTCTGTGGATTGTCGGAGCAATTTACTTTTATTTAAAAAATGAAAAAGCAGTGCAATCTCATCTGATTCCTAAGCTCAGAGACGGTGAGACATGGGAAGGCATCAGCATCTTGATCCCTTGTTTCAATGAAGGTGAAAATGCGGTTGAAACGATTACTTATGCGCTGAATGTCGCGTATCCCAATTTCGAAGTAATCGCGATCAATGATGGAAGTACGGACAACACACTGAAGATCTTGGTCGAATTGGCGCGCACCAGCCCGAAACTCAAAGTGGTCAACCTTGCCGAAAATCAAGGCAAAGCCCTGGCTCTGCAAGCAGGCGCATTACTGGCCAAAAACGACTATCTTGTCTGCATTGATGGCGATGCATTGCTTGATCCGTATTGTGTCTACTGGATGGTCAAACACTTCATTCGATATCCTCAAGCCGCGGCAGTGACGGGCAACCCACGCATCCGAAACCGAACGACGCTTCTTGGGAAAATCCAAGTGGGTGAGTTTTCGTCGATCGTGGGGATGATTAAGCGTGCGCAGCGCTCGTTCGGGCGACTATTTACTGTTTCAGGGGTGATTACAGGGTTTCGAAAATCGGCGGTTCATGAGGTGGGATACTGGAGTCCCGATATGCTGACCGAAGACATCGATATCACCTGGAAACTTCAACGCAACGGTTGGGACGTGCGATTTGAACCCAAAGCTTTGGTGTGGATTTTGATGCCCGAGACGATCAAAGGGCTTTGGCAACAACGCTTGCGTTGGGCGATGGGCGGTTTTCAAGTGATGCTCAAAAACTTTAAGGTACTCTTTGCAACCAAGCATACTCACTTGTGGGGGTTGATGATCGAGATGATCCTCAGCACCCTTTGGGCGTACAGCATGGCGTTGGTCTTTTTCATGTGGATCGTCAGTCTGTTTTTCCCGGTTGGCTACCTCACGCCTGATAGTTCGCCGATTCTGCCCGATGAGAGTAGTGTGTTTTTGATTGGAGCGAGTCTGTTGCAGTTTGCTGTGAGTCGATGGCTAGACGGCCACTACGATCATGGATTGGGAAAAAACTATTTCTGGATGATCTGGTATCCGTTTTTTTATTGGTTCCTCAATCTAATAACGGCGGTTACGGCATTGCCAAAAGTGTTATTTGGCACCCGGAAACGTGCGCGGTGGGTGAGCCCTGATCGGGGAGTTCATCAAGAACTCAATAAACAAGGAAAGGGCAATCATGGATAAACATACGCTGATTATCAATAAACGCCATGAGATGTCACGCAGCAAAATATGGTTCTGGGATGGAATCACCATCTTGCTGTGGGTTGGATTTATCTATTTGTGGCACCCGGTTTTTGAGATTTTCTATCGTATTATTACCGCCAGAGTTCCTGCAGAAAGAATTTCCGACTGGATCCACGACAATATCCATAGCGTCACTTTTGTACATGGCGTTGAGATGCTCGTCATTACCCCAATTGTGTTGTTCATCCTGTCTTGGCTAAAGCGCCATAAGGGGCCGAGCGAACATATCATCTATACGTATGACGATTACGCCAGATATTTCAAGCTCGAAGCGAGCCAACTAAAAACATGCTTCGATAGTCAATTAGTCACCGTTTACTACGATGATCATGGCCAAATAACCTCGATAGCCAATCAAATCAATTAGGTGTTTGATACAGTTGTGATGTGAAGTTGTTTAACGAAGAATTATCAACGGCTACTTTTATTGCTCAGTGTAATCTAAAAACAGGAAATGTTGAGGGATTTATCTATACAAGTGATTTAAGTGGTGGTGTAATTAAAGAAGAAAACATAACTGATTTTATATGTAAAAAAGTGCTGCAGTGGTTAAATATTGAATTTAATCATAATAAATATGAGTCAAGTTAGGATATCCAATTTAGTAGGATTATCTGGAAAATTGAGACAAAGTTACATAATCTTCTCTTTACTATGTAGTTAAGTTCTTGATTTGCAGATATTAAAATATTGATATTAAAGAGAACCTACAAAACTAGTGGTTAATCAATTGCTTTTACAATTGCTTCTACCACGTGTTTTGCATCGCCAAATACCATCATGGTTTTGTCTAAATAAAATAGCTCATTGTCAAGCCCAGCATAGCCAGCAGCCATACTGCGTTTATTTACAATTATGGTTTTGGCTTTGTAAGCCTCTAAAATAGGCATGCCGTAAATGGCACTACCAGGTTTTTTTGCTGCAGGGTTTACCACGTCGTTGGCACCAATCACAAAAACCACATCCGTCTGCCCAAACTCATTATTCACATCTTCCATCTCTACCACTTGCTCGTAAGGCACATCAGCTTCCGCCAGAAGCACGTTCATGTGTCCTGGCATGCGTCCCGCCACTGGATGAATGGCATATTTCACATTCACACCTTTGGCGATTAGTTTAGTAGTAAGCTCTTGCAAGGCATGCTGCGCGCGCGATACCGCCAAGCCGTAACCTGGCACAATAATCACCGTATCTGCGTTGCCCATTAAAAACGCTGTATCTTCTGCCGAGCCAGATTTCACGGCTTTTTGCGACCCATCACCTGAACCTGCTGCGCTGGCCTCAGCTCCAAACCCACCTAACATGACGGCGATAATCGAGCGGTTCATGGCTTTGCACATAATGTACGACAAAATTGCGCCAGATGAGCCCACGCATGCGCCTGCAATAATCAAAACTGAATTGTTAAGCGTAAAGCCGATGCCCGCTGCCGCCCAGCCTGAATAGCTATTAAGCATAGAAACCACCACTGGCATATCTGCGCCGCCGATTGGAATGATGAGTGTGACCCCTAAAACAAGCGCAACTCCACACATTGCTAAAAATGCAATTTGGTTGCCTTGTAAGTAGAAGAAAACACCAAAACTAAGCATTAATAGGGCTAGCAAAAGGTTTAATAAATGCTGCCCTTTAAAAATAAGGGGTTTAGCGCCGAATTTACCTGAAAGCTTACCAAAAGCTACCACCGAGGCAGAAAAGGTAATGGCGCCAATAAACGCACCTATAAACAATTCAATACGTTGAACCGATGTATGGACTTCAACCGTGTTAAAAACCGCAGCAACGGCGGTTAAAACCGCCGATAAACCCACAAATGAGTGCATGAGCGCCACCAATTCGGGCATTTTGGTCATCTGCACACGTTTTGCCGCCAAAGTACCCACAATTGCACCTAAAACAATTGCACCAGCAATAAGCGGAATGATGAGATTATGGCCTACAAAAAATGTGGTAATTGCGGCAATGACCATACCAACCATACCAAGCGTATTGCCCAGACGCGCGCTTGTGGGCGAAGCAAGGCCTTTAAGCGAAAAAATAAACAGCACGGCAGAGATTAAATATGCCGCCGTGGTTAAATTGGGGTTAACAGTCATTAGTGTTTGGCCTCTGTAACTTTGGCTTCTTTCTTTTTAAACATTTCTAACATTCTACGGGTCACCATAAAGCCACCGAAAATATTGATTGATGTTAAAAATACCGCAATTGCACCCAATACACTGGTTAAATTTAAAGTGTTAGCGTCAATAGTCACTGTTTGTAGCATCGCACCGACGATTACAATACCCGAAATAGCATTGGTCACCGACATTAGCGGTGTATGCAGCGCAGGTGTCACCGTCCAAACTACATGATAACCGACAAAAATGGCCAGCACAAAAATGGTGATGTTTTGCATGGTGAGTAAATCAGTCATGGTTTCCTCTCTATTAGTTTGCCGTCTTTGCACATCAAGCTGGCGGTCACCAATTCATCGTCTGCAGGAATATTAAATTTTCCTTCAGAAATGAGTAATTTTAAAAACTCCAACATATTGCGTGAATAAAAGGCGGAGGCATCTGCGCTGACCAAACTAGGCAAGTTGGTATAGCCCACAATCGTCACGTCGTGTTTCACAATGACTTTGTTGGCCTCTGTAAGCGGGCAATTGCCATTACCAGCTTTGCCAGAACCCGCGGCCATGTCGATAATTACCGAGCCAGGCTTCATATTAGCCACTGTCTCAGCTTGAATTAAAACTGGCGGCTCGCTGCCAAGAATAAGTGCTGAGGAAATCACAATATCGGCCTCTGATGCTCGCTGGGCAACGAGTGCAGCCTGACGCATCATCCACGAAGCTGGCATAGGGCGCGCATAACCACCTACGCCAGCAGCAATTTCTTTTTCTTCCTCGGTCTCATACGGCACATCTAAAAATTTTGCGCCTAATGATTCTATTTGCTCTCTGGATTCTGGGCGCACATCTGATGCCTCTACCACCGCGCCTAGTCTTTTAGCCGTTGCAATGGCTTGTAAGCCTGCTACGCCTGCCCCAAGAATCAACACCCGTGCGGCTTTTACCGTGCCAGCAGAAGTCATCAACATGGGCATAAAGCGCTGATAAAAATGGCTGGCTAGCAGCACAGCCTTATAGCCAGCCACATTGGCTTGCGATGACAGCACATCCATGCTTTGTGCGCGGCTATTTCTAGGCAACGCCTCTAGGGCAAAAGCAGTGATGCCTTGCTGTGCGATGGCATTTAATAGTGGAAGATTATAGGGTTCTAATAAACCAATTAATACGCTTCCACTAGGCATAGATTTAATTTCGGCAGGCTCTGGTGCGCGTACTTTTAAAATAATATCCGCTTCATAAACCTCTTTTGCAGAAACCAATTCTGCGCCAGCAGCTTGATAGGCGGCATCCGTAACGCAAGCGCGCGCACCAGCACCATTTTGCACAAGCACTTGGCACCCTAAACCAATCATTTTTTTAACGGTTTCTGACGTTGCCGCTACACGGCTTTCATGGTCTTTAATTTCAGTAGCAATGCCGATTTTCATATTGATTTTTAATGATTGATTGTTAATAGTTTATTGGCTAGCTGCTTTGCAAATAGCCACAAAAGATTTCGCATCAAGCGAGCAACGCCCCACCAAGCCGCCATCAATATCGGGCATAGCAAATAAAGCGGCGGCATTAGCTGGATTTAAGCTGCCACCATACAAAATACGCACATTTTTGGCAATTTTTGCGTCACATTTAGCCACACGGTCACGAATAAAACTATGCACTTTTTGTGCTTGCTCTGGCGTGGCGGCTACGTCTGTACCCACAGCCCATAGCGGCTCGTAGGCCAGTACTGCTTTTTCTAGTACTTCCGCGCCAAAGCGCCGAATAATCGAATCTAATTGTCGCCCAACCACATATTCTGTCCAGTCCGATTCACGCTCTTCTTTGGATTCACCCATGCAAAAAATTGGCGTTAAGCCAGCTTTCTCTGCCGCATTAAAACGTGTTGCGGCAGTGTCATCCGTTTCGTGAAACTGCATACGCCGTTCAGAATGGCCAACAATCACATAACTACAACCATAATCAGCCAACATATACGCCGAAACCGCGCCTGTTAGTGCCACGCTTTCATTGGCGCACAAGTTTTGCGCCCCCCAAGTTACGTTAGTATCTTTTAACAGCGATTGCGCTTGACCAAGATAAGGGTAAGGCACGCAAAGCACATAATCAGCGTTGCGCGATTCACGCACGCCACCTACCACCGCTTCAATTAGTGCTTGGTTTTGCGCAATACGGCCATTCATTTTCCAATTACCTACGACTAATTTACGTCTCATTTTTACCTAATGTATTAATTAACAAGTTTTATCTAATGACAGGCGTAAATTCGCCCTTACTATAGCATGCAGCCATATTTTCTAAGGCAATTACTTTAATTTTTGCTGCTTGACCTGCGCTGCCAAAGGCCTCAAAGCGGTTTTTACACACGCTTCTTGCGGCAATGGTGGCGGCTTTAAGAAATGCACGAGGGTCAAACTCTTCTGGATGATGCGCCATTTCTTTACGAATCGTCGCAGTCATCGCCAAACGAATATCGGTATCGATATTGATTTTACGCACACCGTTTTTAATGCCTTCGACAATTTCAGAAACAGGCACACCATAGGTTTCTTTAATCTTGCCGCCGTACTCTCGAATCATTTGTAGCCATTCTTGCTCTACACTAGAAGAACCATGCATGACCAAATGCGTATTGGGAATGCGCTCGTGTATGGCTTTAATACGGTCGATAGACAGAATATCGCCTGTGGGCGGACGGCTGAATTTATACGCGCCATGGCTGGTGCCAATGGCAATTGCCAGCGCATCAACTTGCGTGGCTTTGACAAATGCGGCCGCTTCATCGGGGTCGGTAAGCAATTGTGAATGGCTTAAAATACCTTCTGCACCACCACCATCTTCTTCACCCGCTTGGCCTGTTTCTAGCGAACCCAATACGCCTAATTCACCTTCTACCGATACACCTACCGCATGCGCAGCCTCTACCACTTGTCGTGTTACGTTGACGTTATAAGCGAAAGATGCGGGTGTTTTTGCATCGCTTTCTAATGAGCCGTCCATCATTACACTGGAAAACCCGCTACGCAACGCAGTTTGACAAACGGCCGCAGAAGCGCCGTGATCTTGGTGCATGCATAAGGGAATATGTGGATATTGCTCAATTGCTGCTTCTACTAAATGGCGTAAAAATGGCTCGCCCGCATAACCTCGTGCACCAGCAGAAGCCTGTAAAATTACGGGGCTATCCACCTCGTTTGCCGCCTGCATAATCGCGTGAATTTGCTCCATATTATTGACATTAAAGGCGGGTAAGCCATATTGATGTTCTGCGGCATGATCTAACAATTGCCTTAATGAAACTAACGCCATTATTTTTTCCTACTTTCTAAAAGTTGCCTGCCTTGTAACAATCGTAAGACCTGTGGCGTAAAAATAAATTGCAAGGCCAAGCTCATTTTTCCACCTGGCACCACGATAGTGTTCGGCCGTGTAATCATCGATCCGTGCAACATATTCAGCAAATATTGAAAATCTACGTCTTTTGGATCAGCAAAACGAATCACCAATATACTCTCATCTGGGCTAGGAATATCTTTTGCAATGAATGGGTTAGAGGTATCAACCGTCGGCACGCGCTGAAAATTAATGTGCGTACGCGAAAATTGTGGACAAATATGGTGAATATAATCGGGCATTCTGTTCAAAATGGTGTCAATCACCGCCTCAGATGAGTAACCACGCATTTTTTTATCGCGATGCAGTTTTTGAATCCACTCCAAATTAATAATCGGCACCACGCCGACCAACAAATCGACATGTTTCGCAACGTCTGCACCATCGCCCACATAACCGCCATGCAAGCCTTCGTAAAATAAAATATCAGATTCTGCATCTTCCCAAGCCGTCATGGTGCCAGCTTTTTGATTGTATGGTCGTCCTTCGTCATCCGAGTGGATATACTTGCGGGTTTTGCATTTGCCAGTTTTACCAAAGGTTTCAAATGTGTTGGCAAGCTCATCCAAAATATTGGCTTCTGGCCCAAAATGGCTAAAATTAACGGCTGGCACTAAATCATGTTGCTTAATTAATGCGTCCATTTCTGCACGCTCGTATTTGTGATAAGAATCACCCTCTATAACGGCAGCATTAATTTTTTCACGGTTAAAAATATGCTGAAAGCTTTGCCGCACCGTGGTTGTGCCAGAGCCAGATGACCCAGTAATGGCAATAATGGGGAATTTTTTAGACATATTTTTAATCTCTTAAATGCACTAGTCGCTATTGTTTATCATGTTGTTTTTTGTCGCATTACTATTATCTAATGTTTTATAGTAACTAATTATGCGTTCTACTTCGTTTTTAGAGCCGATAATAATCGGCGCACGTTGATGAATTTCGGTTGGCATTAGCGCTAACACACGCTCGCGCCCAGTCGAGCTTTTACCGCCCGCCTGCTCAATCAACCAACTCATCGGGTTTAGCTCGTACAACAAGCGTAGCCGTCCTGCTTTGGCTGGTAGTTTGTTATCTTTCGGGTAACAATAAACGCCGCCACGCATCAATATGCGGTGCAAATCAGCCACCATACTGGCAATCCAACGCATATTAAAATCTTTACCACGAACGCCAGTTGCGCCTGCTTGACATTCGTTTATATATTGTTGAATCGGCGGCTCCCAAAAGCGCGCATTGCTAGCGTTAATCGCAAATTCTTTGGTGTCTTCTGGTACACGCATATTTTCTTGCGTTAATACAAATTCATCACTCGCGCGGTCTAGCGTAAATACATGCACACCCTCACCAAACGTTAATACTAAAATTGTCGAAGGACCATAAATGGCGTATCCAGCTAACGCTTGTTCAGTGCCTTTTTGCAAAAAATCTTCTGCATGTGTCGCTCTGCCAATCGGTGCGTTTAGTAATGAAAATATTGAGCCAACTGCAACATTAACCTCAATATTGGAAGAGCCATCTAGCGGATCAAATACCGCCAAATAATTAGGTTTTGAAGTATCTTTTGAGAATAAAATTGCTTCTTCCAACTCCTCAGAAACGATACCAGCAACGGCCTCGCAAGCTTGCAAATTGGCCACAAAACAATCATTGGTCAGCAAGTCTAGCTTGGCTTGTTGTTCGCCTTGCACATTTTCATGATCAAGCTTGCCCAATTGCCCTGCTAAAGGTGCCTTTTCTACCAAGTTTGCGACTTGAATAACTGTGATCGCAAGTGCTTTAACCACGCTGGCTAAGCGCTGTTTTGCTTCAGTATGACTGAGTTTTTCGCTCAAAAAGGATTCAAGATTTTTTGGTAACTTGTTCACTATTTAGTCCACCTTCAAACACGCGCGAAGCGCGAATATCTGCTTCTGTAATTAAGGATAAGTCCGCTGCTGTTGTATCTTTTTTATGCTTAATTGCATCGTTAAACAAGCGGTTCGCTTGGCGCAATCTAGCACGATCTAGCGCGTTACGTATCGAACGTGCATTGGCGAAATGTGGCTGTAACTTTCGCTTCTCAATGTAATCCTTCATGGCTGACAATGCAGGTTTATCCAAATTATAATGCATGGAATCTGCCATCAGTTTCGTGATTTCCAGTAATTCATTTTCATCATAATCAGGGAAATCCACATGATGCGTAATACGTGACGACATGCCTGGATTGGATTTAAAAAACGTACCCATACGGTCTTGATAACCTGCCAAAATCACTACCAAGTCATCTCTGTGGTTTTCCATCGTTTGCAATAAAATTTCGATAGATTCTTGCCCGTAATCGCGCTCGTTCTCTGGTTTATAAAGGTAATAAGCCTCGTCAATAAATAAGACGCCACCCATGGCTTTTTTGATTATTTCTTTGGTTTTTGGGGCAGTGTGGCCAATATATTGCCCAACTAAATCATCACGCGTTACGCTCACCACATTATTTTGCCGAATATAGCCTAAGCGATGCAAAATATCGGCCATTTTCAGTGCAACTGTGGTTTTGCCAGTGCCAGGGTTGCCTGTAAAACACATGTGCAAGCTCGGTTTGGCGGCCTCAATACCCAACTGCAACCTAGCTTTGGTAATTAGCAAATAAGCGGCTATCTCACGTATACGCTGCTTCACGGGTACCAAACCGACTAAATCTTGATCAAGTTTATCCAGCACCTCATTGATATGAGAGTCATTCAATAGTGCTTGAATATCAATTTTGTCGTTTGGCGTTACCATTTTAATTAGTAGCGTTCGCCTTCTGGCTTATCAGTGGCGTAAGAATGAATCGTATAGCGTATATTACGCCCTTGTGTCTCTTGACGCACCAAGCCAAATCCAGGCTCATTTTTAGGACGATTCACAATGTATGACATGGTCGGACTTTCTACACCACGTACCGAGCTAAACGCCATGACACGAATGTAGTGATTAGGGAAAGTTTTGCGACAATTATTGATTTCCATCAAAATGCCAGCAGGGTCTTTCAAATCAAACATTGGCGCACCGAACATTTCCCAGTAAGTATTACGTGGGTGTGGGTCATCGGTATACTCAACAGATAGCGCCCAGCCCCTATCTAATGCGTATTTAATTTGCGCAGTAATCTGCACATCGGTTAACGGTGGTAGAAAAGAAAACTGCCCTTGTGTTACGATTCCATTCGGGTTGGTCATCATGATTGTTTTTCCTCAGTTAGAATCCAAAGTTAAAAACTGGTTGTCGCGGTTGGTACAAAGTCGGCGGTGTCGGTTGATTCATAATTGAATGAAATATCCTTCCAAGTATCAATTGCTGCCCGCAGCGGACCGCACCACTTAGCAGCATCTTGCAAAATCTGCGGACCTTCGTTCCAAATATCGCGGCCTTCGTTACGCGCCATCACCATGGTTTCTAGCGCCACGCGATTTGCCACTGCACCCGCCTGAATACCCTGTGGATGGCCAATCGTGCCGCCACCAAACTGCAATATCACGTCATCACCTAAATAAGTTAGTAATTGGTGCATCTGGCCAGCATGAATGCCTCCAGAAGCCACTGGCATACATTTATTAAGTGATGCCCAGTCTTGCTCAAAGAATAAACCATGCTCCAAATTTTGCGGCGTGTGGTCATCCAGTAAGGTATCGTAGAACCCACGTATCATTGCAGGGTCACCCTCAAGCTTGCCCACCACTGTGCCTGCGTGAATATGATCCACGCCCGCCATACGCATCCATTTACAAATCACGCGGAAGTTCATGCCGTGATTCTTCTGACGGGAATAGGTGGAATTACCAGCGCGGTGCAAATGCAGAATCATATCGTTTTGCCGCGCCCACAGTGCCATACTTTGAATCGCGGTGTAGCCAATCACCAAGTCAATCATAATGATGACAGAGCCTAACTCCTTGGCAAACTCTGCGCGGCGATACATTTCTTCCATAGTACCTGCAGTCACATTTAAATAATGGCCTTTTACCTCGCCAGTGGCAGCAGAAGCCTTATTCACCGCATCCATGCAATACAGAAAGCGGTCGCGCCAATGCATAAAAGCTTGTGAATTAATGTTCTCGTCATCTTTCATAAAATCAAGGCCGCCTTTAAGGCCTTCATACACCACGCGACCATAATTGCGGCCTGATAAGCCAAGTTTAGGCTTGGTTGTCGCGCCCAATAAGGGGCGCCCGAATTTGTCTAGTCTTTCTCTTTCTACAATAACGCCAGTTGCCGGCCCTTGAAAAGTCTTCAGATAAGCCACAGGAATACGCATATCTTCCAAACGTAGTGCTTTCACTGCCTTCATACCAAACACATTGCCGATAATCGACGCAGTTAAGTTTGCGATAGATCCGCCCTCGAATAAATCCAACTCGTAAGCAATATAGGCAAAATATTGTGCTTCCGTTTTAGTACCCTCACCAGTATTAGGCACTTGGTCAACACGGTAAGCTTTGGCGCGATAAAGTTCGCAAGCGGTTAGGCGATCAGTCCACACTACCGTCCAAGTGGCGGTAGAGGATTCGCCTGCAACTGCAGCTGCGACTTCTTCAGGGTCAGAGCCTGGTTGCGGTGTAATGCGGAACATCGCCAGTAAATCAGTATCTTTTGGTTGGTAGTCAGGCTGCCAATAACCCATTTTTTTGTAAGGTAAAACACCTGCTTTATAGCGCTCTTTGCCTTCCTTCATGGTTTCATTTGCGTTGCTTAATTGGCTCATCTTGTTCACCCTTCCACTTTATATTTAATGAAATAATTTTTAGATACATCACTGTATTAAATTTTTAAGTTAAGTTATATTAATAAATTCTTTACCTAATATTAAGTGTTACTTAACTAAAATATGAAAAACTTAACCTTGCGGCAAATAAGAATTTTCTTAAGCGCATCTAAGCATATGAGTTTTACGCGCGCTGCCGAGGAGCTGCATATCTCTGCACCAGCAATTTCACTGCAAATTAAAGAAATGGAAGATGATATGGGTGTGCATTTATTTACACGAGAGAACCGAAAAGTAGCCCTTACTTCGGCGGGTGAGTATTTTTTGCTGTATGCACGGCGCGTATCTAGCACGCTAAACGAAGCTAATACCATGATGGAGCGTTTTCGTGGCACGCAGTTTAGGCATTTAAAAATTGGCATGGTGAGTACCGCAGAATACTTTTTGCCGCAAATGTTGGCGGAGTTTAAAAAAGACTACCCAAACTTACAAGTTAGAATCGAAATTAGAAATAGACCACAGCTTATCGAATTATTAAGAGACGGTGAAATTGATATTGCATTAATGGGGCGACCACCCAAAGAAATAGATACCCGTGTAGAGCCATTTGCCAGTAATCCGCATGTGTTTATTGCCAGCCCGCAAAACCCACTAGCTGGTAAATTAAACGTAGCAGCAGAAGCACTGACGGAATTTGAAATAATTGCGCGTGAACTACGTTCTGGCACACGCGCAATTATGAAAAACTATTTTACAGAGCATAATATTTCACCCATTGTGAGCATGGAAATGTCGAGTAACGAGGCGATTAAACAAGCGGTGATTGCTAATTTAGGCATTTCGTTTGTATCGCTGCATACCATTGGGCAAGAGCTTGCCAGCAACAAAATTGCATTGTTAGATATTCAAGATACGCCAATTATGCGCACTTGGCACGTTGTGGCACTTAGTAAGCGTAATGCATCGCAAGCTGCCGAGGCTTTTCGATACTTTATGTTAGAAAAGGGCAGTGAAATGTTAACAATAATGTTTTCCGAAAAATAATAAATAAGGCTTAATATTTTATTAGGTGATTTTAAATTACACGCATTAAAACTCTACCATTTCAAATTCGGCTTTACCCGCGCCGCACTCGGGACACAGCCAGTCTGCAGGTACATCTTCCCACGCCGTGCCAGCAGGGATACCATCTTCTGGCCAGCCTTTTTCTTCTTCGTAAATTAAACCGCATACCACGCACATCCAAGTTTTCATTTTTGTTCCAATTAGTTAAAAATTTATGTTATTTTAAGTGATAACTGCTGTGGTTTGTCGCCAATAAAGTTAAAAGCTTACAGTTAAAATAAAAAGCCCGCGCAAGCAGGCTTTTTATCATTACATTTTTAAATACTACGTTTTTAAAATCCTATACTTAAAAATCAAGCTAGGTCAAAGCGATCAAGATTCATTACTTTATCCCATGCTTTTACAAAGTCACCCACAAATTTGGCTTGCGCGTCGCTGGTTGCGTACACTTCTGCTATCGCTCGCAACTGTGAGTTAGAGCCAAATACCAAATCGACCACTGTGCCTGTCCATTTTACTGCGCCTGTTTTACGATTTCGGCCTTCCAGCACATTGGCATCGGTTGCAGATTTTTGCCATTGCGTACTCATGTCAAGCAAGTTCACAAAAAAGTCGTTGCTTAATGTTTCTGGCCGGCTTGTGAAAACGCCATGTTTGGCTTGGCCAACATTCGCATTTAAGGCTCGCATGCCGCCAATAAGTACAGTCATTTCTGGTGCAGTTAGTTGCATTAATTGTGCTTTATCTATCAACAATTCGGCGGCAGATGCTGGTACACCAGGTTTAAGAAAATTGCGGAAGCCATCAGATGTTGGCTCTAGCACTGCAAATGAATCCACATCAGTCTCGGCTTGTGTTGTATCCATGCGACCTGGGGTAAACGGTACAGTAATATTGTGGCCAGCATTTTTTGCCGCCGCTTCTATCGCTACACAACCACCCAACACAATTACATCTGCCAACGATATTTTTTTGCTGCCAGACGATTTAATAGCAGCCTGGGCATTATTAAATGCTTGTTGTACCGCTTCTAATCTAGACAATATTTGCGCTAGCTCAGCAGGCTGATTTGCCTCCCAATTTTTTTGTGGCGCTAAGCGAATGCGCGCACCATTAGCTCCACCACGTTTGTCACTGTCTCTATAGGTAGATGCAGAAGCCCAAGCGGTGCTGACCAATTGCGAAATGGTTAAGCCTGAAGACAATAATTGTGTTTTTAGATTAGCAATATCAGCTGCATCCACCAATTGATGGTCAACTGCAGGAATCGGGTCTTGCCAAATAAGCTCTTCATTTGCCACCAACGGGCCAAGATAGCGCGTAATAGGCCCCATATCGCGGTGTGTCAATTTATACCAAGCCTTAGCAAATGCGTCCGCCAGCTCTTGCGGGTTCTGGTGAAAACGTCTCGATATTTTTTCGTAAGTTGGGTCCATACGCATTGCCATATCGGCAGTGGTCATCACGGGAGCATGCCGTTTAGTTGGGTCATGCGCATCTGGTACGATATTGGCTGCAGCTGGATCACTAGGTATCCATTGATGTGCGCCAGCTGGGCTTTTAGTAAGTACCCAATCGAAACCAAATAAGGTGTCAAAATAACCGTTATCCCATTTAATTGGGTTTGGTGTCCATGCGCCCTCAATACCGCTAGTGATGGCATGCACGCCACTACCTGTGCCAAACTTGCTGGTCCAACCAAAACCTTGTTCCTCAATGCCTGCGCTTTCTGGATCAGGGCCTTTGTAGTCTTCAGAGGCGGCACCATGCGATTTACCAAACGTGTGCCCACCTGCGGTAAGCGCTACAGTCTCTTCATCGTTCATGGCCATACGTGAGAACGTTTCTCGAATATCACGTGCTGATGCAAGCGGGTCAGGGTTGCCATCTGGACCTTGTGGGTTCACATAAATCAGCCCCATTTGCACCGCGCCTAGTGGCTGGTCTAGCTGGCGATCACCTTTATAACGCGCATTACCTAGCCACGTAGTTTCTGGGCCCCAATAAATGTCATCTTCGGGCTCCCAAATATCTGCACGCCCACCCGCAAAACCAAACGTTTTAAAGCCCATCGAATCTAGTGCGACTGTACCAGCGAGCACAATCAAATCGGCCCAAGATAGCTTGCGGCCATATTTTTGTTTGATAGGCCAAAGTAAACGGCGCGCCTTGTCTAAATTACCGTTGTCAGGCCAGCTATTGGTTGGCGCAAAGCGTTGTGAGCCCGTGCCAGCACCGCCGCGACCATCATAAATGCGGTAGGTACCAGCCGCATGCCACGACAAACGGATAAAAAATGGACCATAATGGCCATAATCAGCAGGCCACCAATCTTGTGAGTCGGTCATTAAAGCAGTTAGGTCTCTCACTACTGCATGTAAATCTAAGCTTTTAAATTCCTCGGCATAGTCAAATTTTTCATCCATTGGGTCAGATAAGTTTGAGTGCTGGTGCAAAATTTTCAGGTTTAGTTGCTCTGGCCACCAGTCAGCATTGTTGCGGCTTCCAGCCACAGTATTTTTGGTCACATTGCCCGCAAATGGGCATTTTGATTCAGCAGTCATATTTTTCTCCTAAATGTTTAAGTTAAATGCTTGCAGCATAGTTTGCCAAAAGCTCGGTGAGCAATTGACTTGAGGTTTCGAATAGATTGTTTAGCACATACTACTCCTTTTAAAATCAATCTTTGTTTATCAAATAAGTGGCTTAATTGACCATACAGACACATTATAGGGAGGCTACTTTGATTTGTATAATTGTATATTTTTATAAAGTTGATTAATAATATTAATCAATGTATGATAAATAGAACTAACTAAGTGAATAACCAATGAGCCTGACGGAATTAAAATTTATTGTAGCGGTGGCGCAAGAGCGCAACTTTAGGCGTGCAGCAGAGAAATGTTTTGTGACGCAACCTGCTTTGAGTTTAGCAATTAAAAAGCTAGAAAAAGAGCTGAAGGTGATTATTTTTGAGCGCAGCCGCAGCGATGTAAGTATGACGGAAATTGGTGCGAAAATTGTTGTGCAAGCTGAGAAAGTGCTAGAAGAAGCTGCGCAAATTAAACAGCTGGCTGAGCGAGGTAAAAATCAACTTAAAGGCTCATTAAAACTGGGGCTTATTCACTCCATAGGCCCTTATTTATTGCCAGAAATTATCCCTATTTTACGTAAAACTGCGCCAGATATGCCGTTGGAAGTGGAAGAAAACTTAACTGCCAATTTAGAGGCGCAGCTTAAAAATGGTGTGATAGATGTGGCGATTATCGCGCTGCCGTTTGATGTGGCGGGTTTGCAATATCGTGCACTGTACGATGAAGAGTTTGATGTGGTGGTGCCCAGCCATCACCATTGGGCTGGTCGCAAACACATTAAGCCAGAAGAGTTATCCGATGAAAAAGTATTGCTACTGAATAGCGGTCATTGTTTTAGCAACCAAGTCACGCAAGCATGCCCAGAACTATCGCGCAAAGGCGAGATTTTGCAGGGCAATTCGTTAGAGACCATCCGCAATATGGTGGCATCAAACTTGGGTATTACCGTGTTGCCATGTTCGGCTACGGCAGAGCGTTATAATAATCCACTGATTAAGGTAATACCTTTTGCGGCGCCTGCACCCACAAGGCGTATTGCAATTGCTTGGCGTAAAAGCTTTGTGCGGCTAGAGGCGGTAGAAAAAATTGCAGAATCGATTAAAGCGATTGATTCTGACTATATGATTAATATTTAAAAAATATAAAAATAGCAGACAAAAAAAAGACGCTTAAAGCGTCCTTTTTTAATTAAGCGTTAACTTATTTATTCATTACGTACATTGTAACTTCAAAACCAAAACGCATTTCAGTAGCTGCTGGTGTTGTCCACATGATATTTTCCTTTAAGTTAATTAATTAAGTAGTACACAACCTATGAAATGTATATTACAGAATAGTTGTTTGAATAGCCTATGTGAAGGCATTAAAAACATCTAATGAAAATCATTAGATGTAACCCGCTAGCTTAATAAGTAAGTTGTACGCGATAACCCGCAACACTAATATCGGCAACACTAATGGATAGCTTAACGCGTAGCTCTGCTTTGCCAGCCATGCCAGCATCTAAATTAGTGTTTGCTGCTAAATATTCATTCGGCTTAATTTGTCGCCTTAACACTGGCTGATCGTCTGTATCGGTTAATGTGAGCTCTATGTTAGGGTAAGCTTGTGTAAAGTTTGCATTGTTAATCAATGCACTGGAAAAGTTAATGACGTTTTGATAATGCTCACTTTCTTGCATATCAGAGTCATCAATAGTAAAAAGTGCCAAATTGGCAGGCAATGCAATACTGCATTGCAAAGCTGCGCAAGCCTGTACCAAATAAGGTTTAAATTGCGGATATTCTGCTGCAATTTTGGAGCGGAAAAAGTAAATTGCTTGTAGCGTAGCCAATATAATCAATAATAAACTGAGTAAAATTAACCAAATATTCAGCTTGGTTTTCTTTTTTTCGAATTTAGTATCGCTTGCTAAATCATCAATAACAATAGGCGCTTCATCCTCGTAACTATAGTTATCTTCAATTTCGATATACGTTTGCTGACCAATAAATGGATCGTTAGCGTCAATATTTGTAGTTAAATCTTGCAAATTGGGTACGGAATCTAGCACACCATTTAGCATTTCATTAATGGGTTTATCGTCACTATTAGGTGTCGCTTGCTGGTTTGTAGTTAGGATAACGTTGTATTCTGAGGCGCTACGAATGTCATCAGAGACTTCAGTAAGGCGATTTTTGGCGTTAAAAATATGCTCGCAATTACCGCATTGTACTTTGCCACGATATGCTTTTAAGTGCTCTTTTGTGAGCAAAAACTGTGTTTCACAAGCTGGGCAAGAGGTAATATAGTTCATCGTTTAGTGCCAGTGAGCAATATCCAAGCGTCTTTTTGTGTGGGTGCCTCCATGTTAAACCACTCGCTGTAGCGCGCGATTAATGCTGGCTGCTGTTCCACTAATATACCTGATAATGCCAATTTTCCGCCAACTTTACAATATTTTGCAAGCACAGGCGCCAACACCATGAGCGCACTCGATAAAATATTAGCAACTACTACGTCAAACATTTGGTGCGTAAACGCGCTGGCATCAACAAAATTGATACTCACCTGGTTTTGTTCAGCATTATAACGGCTTGCAATAATGGCCTGCGCATCAATATCTACACCTACAACCTGTTGTGCCCCCAATTTTTTTGCAGCAATAGCTAGTATGCCAGAGCCGCAACCGTAATCAAGTACAGTGTGATTTTGCAGGCCTTGTTGCGTAAGCCATTCTAAGCACAAGCTTGTGGTTGGGTGGCTGCCTGTGCCAAAGGCCAAACCTGGATCTAGCGCAATATTAATCGCATCTGCATTGGGTGCATCGTGCCAAGTTGGTACTACCCATAAATTGTTGGTGATTTTAATGGGGTCAAATTGCGCTTGTGTAGCGCGCACCCAATCTTGCTCTGCGATGGTTTCAGTGCTGTATTCAAAATTGGCAATGCCAGTTTCTTGCACAAGTGCTGCAATAACTGCAGCGGTATCGACATCCTCATCAAACATAGCAGTCACTATATTTTGCTGCCAAATACCAGGTGGCGGGTACTGAACCGCTTGGCTACTTGGCTCACCAAAAATGGCTTGCTCGGCTTCTGTTTCTGCATTGGCATCTTCAATGCTGGCAGAAAGCGCACCAATATGCATTAACGCGTCGCTAATAGCATCCGCGTTGTTTTCATTTGCATGAATTTTAAGTAACAGCCAAGCCACAGAGTTTATGTGGCCTATTTATGGCCAATGCCTAGTTTTTGCTCAAGGTAATGAATGCTAGTACCGCCTAAGTGAAATGCAGCATCGGCCATTAAATCGGCATGCAGTGGAATATTGGTTTTAATACCATCGACCATCATCTCAGAAAGTGCAATGCGCATACGGGCAATTGCCTGCTCACGCGTAGCACCGTAAGTGATGAGCTTGCCTATCATCGAATCGTAATTAGAAGGTACGGTATAACCAGCATAAGCATGCGTATCAATGCGCACACCAGGGCCGCCAGGCATGTGAAAGGTGCTAATTTTGCCAGGGGAAGGCACAAAATTATACGGGTCCTCTGCATTAATACGGCATTCAATAGCGTGGCCGCGTAGTTCTATATCTTTTTGGCGGAACTTTAATTTTTCGCCTGCCGCTACAAAAATCTGCTGCTGTACAAGGTCTAGCCCAGTAATCATCTCGGTAACCGTGTGTTCAACTTGCAGGCGCGTATTCATCTCAATAAAATAAAATTCGCCATTTTCGTACAAAAACTCAAACGTGCCAGCGCCACGATATTTAATTTTTCGGCAAGCTTCGGCGCAGCGTTCACCAATTTTGTCACGTATTTTAGGGTTTAATAATGGTGAGGGTGCTTCTTCGATAATTTTTTGATGGCGGCGTTGCATCGAGCAATCACGATCACCCAAAAATACTGCATTCCCGTGTTGATCGGCCAAAATTTGAATCTCGATATGGCGCGGGTTTTCTAAAAACTTTTCCATATACACCATGGGGTTGCCAAAAGCAGCTTGCGCCTCAGCCTTGGTCATGTTCACGGCGTTAATAAGTGCAGCCTCGGTGTGTACTACTCGCATACCGCGCCCGCCACCGCCGCCCGCTGCTTTAATAATCACTGGGTAGCCAACTTTTTTAGCGGTTTTGATGATTTCTACAGGGTCGGCTGATAATGCACCTTCAGAGCCTGGTACGCATGGCACGCCCGCTTGCTTCATGGCGTTTTTGGCAGAGACTTTATCGCCCATTAAACGGATTGTTTCGGCACGCGGGCCAATAAACACAAAACCGCTCTGCTCTACACGCTCAGCAAAATCTGCGTTTTCAGATAAAAATCCGTAGCCTGGGTGAATCGCTTGCGCATCGGTGACCTCGGCCGCACTAATCACGGCGGGGATATTTAAATAACTCAAACTAGAGGCTGCTGGACCAATGCAGACAGATTCGTCGGCTAGTTTGACGTATTTTGCTTCTTTATCGGCCTCAGAATGTACGGCTACGGTTTTAATACCAAGCTCGCGGCACGCACGCTGCACTCGAAGTGCTATCTCGCCCCTGTTTGCGATTAATATTTTTTCAAACATCGATTAACCAATCACAAATAAAGGTTCGCCATATTCAACTGGCTGGCCGTTTTCGACTAATATTTTTTTAATTACACCAGCAAAATCACATTCAATCTCGTTTAGCAGTTTCATGGCCTCAATAATGCAAACTGTTTCACCAACAGCCACTTTAGAGCCCACATCTACAAAGGCTTTAGCGTCAGGTGATGAAGAGCGATAAAACGTACCCACCATAGGCGATTTAACAATATGCCCTTCTACTTCTGCAACCACTGGTGTAGCTGCTGTTGGAACTGGTGTAGCATGCGCTGCAACTTGCGGCGCGGCCATGTATTGCGCAACGGGTGCATGGCTTGGCATTAAAGCGCGGCTAATGCGTACTTTTTCTTCACCTTCGGTCAGTTCCAGCTCTGAAATACCAGATTCTTCAACCAAATCAATCAGTTTTTTAAGTTTACGTAAATCCATAATAACTCCAGTATTAACTTAATTTATAATTATAATATTCAAAAATTTGATTATTTAAGACGGCTATTTGCTTAATTCATGCACAGCGTAGCGTAGCGCAGCGTTATAGCCTTCTGCACCTAAGCCGCTAATCACGCCAACTGCAATATCGCTAAAATAAGAATGATGCCTAAAACTTTCACGCGCGTATACGTTAGATAAATGCACCTCGATAAACGGAATTTTTACTGCAGAAATCGCATCACGGATGGCAATAGAAGTGTGTGTAAATGCGGCTGGATTGATGATGATGAAATCAACCCGATGGCTTGTAGATGAAGGACTAGCAAGTGACTGAATTTTAGCGACAATGTCTGATTCTGCATTGCTTTGATAAGTCTCTAAACTAATATTAGCCAGTGCTGCTTGTGCTTGCAGGTTATCGTTAATACCAGCAAGCGTTACATTGCCATAATGCTCTGGCTCACGCACACCAAGCAGGTTTAAGTTAGGGCCATGCAGCACTAAAATTGATTTAGCGACCATAACACACCTGTTTTGCAACATTTTTATATAACTTCATAAACACAAGTTTGCCGAACTTGGGTGTTTTTGTCCAGCAAATTCGCAGAAATTAAGCGAAGTTATGGTATTAAAAAAGCTAAGTGATTGATTGGAAAGCTAAACTGTATTTTATAAATTAATTTAATAATTTTGATAGCGTTTCTTCTAATAATGGTTTTGTTACACGGCCAAAATAGGTTTTTGCAACTGTACCATCAGCCTTAATAATGACGGTGTAAGGTAGCACATCTTTATCGTTGCCCAAATTTGTGGCATATTGCATGCCCTCCATATCGGCAGCAAACAGAGGGTAGCTGACTTTGGTTTCTTTGGTAAATTCGCTTACAGCGCCAACATCGTCAATCGCCACGCCCAACACAACCACATTTTTACTTTTATAAGCGTCATTCAGTTTGGACAATTCTGGCATTTCTTCACGACATGGTTCGCACCAAGTGGCCCAAAAATTGAGCACTACGATTTTGCCTGCATATTGTTTTAGTGCTTGTGTTCGGCCTTTATCATCCGGCATTGTTGCTGCGAATAAGGCTTGGGTGAAAGCTTTGCCTTTATCTTCAGCTTGGGCATTAATCATAAAGTAACGCACAGCGAAACCTAGCGTGATGATTAATACTAGGTAAAAAATAGGATTCTTTAGTTTAGATAACATGGGTTTTATTGCCTAATTTGATTCTGATTTTAATTGGTCTGATTTTAATTGATTCAGTATAGCGGCGAAATCATCCACATTTTTATAGCCAATAACGCGCGTTTTAACTTCAGCACCTGTTTTGTCGAAGAAAATAATACCAGGCGGGCCAAACAATCCAAAGCGTTTCAGCAAGGCTTGGTCGTCGTCATTATTAGCTGTCACGTCCGCTTGCAATAAAACTGTGTTGGCAAGCGCGGCCTTTATTTTGGCGTCAGAAAAGGTGAGTTTTTCCATCTCTTTGCATGATGTGCACCAATCGGCATAAAAATCCAGCATCACGGTTTTACCCTTGGCGCTAGCAATTGCAGCGTCCAGCTCGGTCACAGATTTAACGCGTGTAAACGGCAGCGTGTGCTTGGTGCTAACGCCCAGTAAATTATTCACAGGTGTAGTTAAACTGGCAGGTAATACAGGCCATGCGATATAAGCTGCCATAACTAACATTAACACACCAAACAAGTTGCGCACGGCAGTCATCCAGCCACCTGCTTTAGGCAATAAACTACCAGCAGAAGCGCCAATTAACAGTAATGGAACGCCCATGCCGATGGCAAGCGCGAATAGGCCAGCGCCGCCCAGTAATACGTTATGGGTTTGACCGATATAAATCAGCGCACCCGCCAATGGCGCTGCAACGCAAGGGCTGACGATTAAAGCCGAAAGCACGCCCATGATAAACACACCTACAAATTCGCCACCTTTAAGTTTATTGCTAGCGTTTAATAGCTTGCTTTCAAACGCGCTAGGAAGCTTAAGTTCATAAAATCCAAACATCGAAAATGCCAACACAACAAATAGCAATGCGGTTAAACCCAACACTAGCGGGCTTTGTAGTGATTGCGAAAGCAAATTACCTGATAAACCTGCTGCAACGCCAGCCAGCGTGTAACTAAGCGCCATGCCCAGCACATAGGCGACAGATAAACCGAAGGCGTGGAGTTTGCTAGAACCTGTTTTATTATTTTGCGCCTGCTTGCTTTGACTGCCGACGATAATGCTCGATAAAATCGGAATCATCGGCAATACGCATGGCGTGAGTGAGAGTAATAAACCCGCCACGAAAAACCCTGCAATCACCAACCATAAATTACCACTTTTTAAAGCAGTAGTGGTTTTATCATCATTGTTGCCAACAAGGCTGGAGGCCTCGCTGTTATTAGCGCTTACTAAGTTAATATTAAATATTTTATTTTGTGGCGCATAGCATAAACCTTTTTCGCTACAGCCTTGATAAGTCGCTTTTACGATAGGATTATTAGCTGCTGATAATTTGATATTAGCCACAAAATCATGGTGATAAACTTCTTGCTTGCCAAAGTTTTTGTCTACTTTTATTTCGGCCTGTGGCAGCTCAATCGCTGCAATGGTGCCAGTCGCCGCATCTTTAATCTCAAACTTAACGCGTTGTTTATACAAATAATAACCTGGCACTACTTTAAAGCTGGCCGTTAAATTGCTGGCATCTTTTGCCGTTATATCTAGCTTAAAAGCTACATCGGGCGAAAGAAACTCTTCTTCTTTTGCATCATTTGGACTGTCTTCGGTAAACTGATTTTTAACCGTGCTGCTGCTTTCCGCCGCATAAAATAAGGGCGTACAAAATGTTGCAACTAAAAGTAATACAATGTTGCCTAAAATGCGTTTCAATCAATACCCCAAATAATGTTGGCTAAGTATTGCAAAAATCTTGCAATATAATGGTTATGCCCCAAATTAGTAAACTCATGTTGTTATAAAGTTCACAGAAAGTATAAAGCCATGCGATTTTTAATAGGCCTAATTTTACTCGCTTTTCCGTTCGCCGAACTATTTCTACTGGTCGATCTCGCGCATCGCTATGGCTGGTGGCTACTATTATACTTAGTCGTTGTAGGCCTGCTGGGCTTACAACTTATTAAAGGCGAAAAATTATTGCTATCGGCCAAAATGATGCAAAGTGTCACATCAGGTGGCAACCCAATCAAAACCATGCTAGGTAGCGCGCGCAATATGGTGGCTGGCGTGCTGCTCATTATCCCAGGTGTGATTAGTGATGTGATAGCAGTCATTTTATTGCTAATCCCCATTAGCAGCAGTAAGGAAAGCCCGGTCGGCGCGACTAATCAGCAACAATCAAACTCAAGCTATCAACGCGCACCAGCCGCAAACGATGACGTGATTGAGGGCGAATATACCCACGTAAACGACGATTTTGACAAAAATCCAAAATAAAATCCTGATAAAAAGTAGAACCTAATATGAATAAAGTCACCATAAAAAATAGCGGTCACACCTTTGACGTACGCCCCAGCCAAACCGTGCTGCAAGCCGCCATAGATGCGGGCATTAATTTGCCTTACGGCTGTCGCAACGGCGCATGCGGTTCGTGCAAAGCCAAGCTAGTTTCGGGCAAAGTCATGCATAACGATTACCAAGGTAGCGCAATGACCGATGCAGAACTAGCAGCTGGCAATGCCTTGTTATGTTGCGCCATGGCGCTAGAAGATTTGACGATTGAATGTCGCGAAGTGGGCGGGTTAGCGGGTATTAAGCCGCGTATTTTACCCGCGCGGGTGGCTAAAAAAGAGCTACTTTCGCACGATGTTATCGCTTTGCATCTACAATTACCAGCGAGTGAGCGCTTACAATTTTTAGCTGGGCAATATATTGAGTTTATTTTAAAAGATGGTAAACGCCGCGCATTTTCTATTGCCAATGCCCCGCACGATGCGGAGTTTTTACAGCTACATATTCGCGTAATTCCAAATGGAGTGTTTAGCGAATATGTCGCCAACGAATTACAAGAAAAAGCCATTCTGCGGCTAGAAGCGCCATTTGGTAACTTTTTTCTTCGCGAAAACTCCGATAAACCCATCATTTTTGTTGCAGGCGGCACTGGCTTTGCGCCCGTTAAAGGCATTATCGAACACA
>JANXWL010000168.1 GCA_025351225.1 Methylotenera sp.
TGTAGTTTCCGCTTTTGCTCCGCCAGCTGCAGCAACCAAATGCAATAAGGGTGTGCCAAATAGTACATCAAAATTTTGTGGCTGATTGACATTGCCTGTCATCGAAACGATGCGGTTAATCGCAGGTTCGCCATAATTAAAGTAACGGTGCAAAGCTAGTACAGTGGCCACGTTAAATACCTGTAAGCCCACTTCGGCCGATCGCTTATCGTGCGGAATCTCGGTGCCCAATAGCAAATGTACCAAGCGGCGTGCATCACCACTGGGGTAAAGTGTTGGCACAGTTTTTACTTGCATTGTCGTATTGTTAGTTGCCGCACGCATGCTAGCGGCGGCTTCTGGTTTGTTGTCTTCAATGCCTATTAATACCGTTTCTGCGCCCAATAAATATTGGGCAATTTCGATACCTTTGACGATTTCATCAGCGCGTTCGCGCATCAGCATGTCGTCACAAGTAATATAAGGCTCGCATTCGGCAGCATTAATCACCAAAGTATGTACGCCCGACTTTCCATCGGCTCGCAGTTTAATGTGCGTGGGGAATGTTGCGCCGCCTAGGCCAACAATACCCGATAAACGTAAGCTGGCAACCAAGCTTTTTCTATCGGCGGTTTTCCAATCTTGTGCTTGGCGCGCAATCCACTCGTCTTTACCGTCTGGCATTATCGTTATACATCTATCCGCCAAGCCTGAAGGGTGCGGAATAATCGCATCTTCAATTGCTGTAATCGTGCCAGATGTGGGTGCGTGAATCGCAGCAGATACGGTGCCTTCTGCCTCTGCGATGAGTTGGCCTTTAAGTACGTGCTCGCCTACTTGCACTTTTACCTTGGGAATATTGCCGACATGCTGGCGTAGCGGTAGCACCAATTTTGTGGGCAGGGTAAGCTGCCCAATTGGTAATTGGGTTGATTGCAGCTTATTTTCAGGCGGATGAACACCGCCGTGAAAGGGAAAAATCTCTTTTGCGGATTTTAACAGGCTAGCTAAATTAACAAGTGTGTTCATATGATTCTAAAATATCAAGCTTACGTTAAAGCGTAAAAGTGGATTTGATTGAAAGGCTTTTAATTGGAATCATGGGATATTTCCACTTCCAGTTATCGGGCGTTTCACCAATCGGCTCCATAGAAATGCAGTCTACAGGGCAGGGTGCCACGCATAGCTCACAGCCTGTGCATTCCGAAGCAATAATGGTGTGCATGTGTTTGGCTGCGCCTAAAATCGCATCTACGGGGCAGGCTTGAATACACAATGTGCAGCCAATGCAGATTTCTTCATCAATAAAAGCAACGGCTTTGGGTTTTTCTACACCGTTTTCGGCATTTAGCGGCTTGTATTCCACGCCCATTAAATCGGCCAAGGCGCGTGCGCCTGCATCGCCACCAGGCGGACATTGGTTAATATCAGCCTCACCCGCAGCAATGGCCGTGGCATAAGGCTTGCAGCCAGGGTAGCCGCATTGGCCACATTGCGTTTGCGGTAAAATGGCGTCAATACGCGCGATGAGTGGATCGCCCTCTACCTTAAACTTTAGCGCGGCGTAACCTAAAAACGCGCCCAAAACCAAGGCTAAACCTAGCATTATATAAAGTGCAGTTAACATTTACTCACCAGCAAATTTTTAAAAGTGACAGTTTCTAAGCTAGACAAGGTGCGCGTAAAAAACGTTTGCGTGGCATATGGAGTATATGTAAGCAGACGTTTTTTGCAAAAAAGCTTACAAGCAACAAGGGGTGGCAAAGAAAATTGCATTTTTAATATTTATCAAGCCCTGCAAAACCCATAAACGCAAGGCTCATTAATGCGGCAGTAATCATGGCAATAGCAGAGCCTTGAAACACTTTTGGCACGTCAGCAGCCTCTAAACGCTCGCGCATGCTAGCAAACAAAATGAGCACTAAGCTAAAGCCAACCGCGCCGCCAAAACCGTACAAACCTGATTCTATTGGTCCATGGCTTGATTGCGCATTAAGCAAGGGAATGCCAAGCACCGCGCAATTAGTCGTGATGAGCGGCAAAAATATACCCAACATTTGATACAGTAAAGGAAAGCTTTTTTCCATGACAATCTCGGTAAACTGCACCACACCTGCAATCACCACAATAAATGAAAGTGTACGCAGGTATTCTAGGTGATTGGGCTCAAGCCAATAATGGGTAATAGCCCAGCTGGTCATGCTGCCAATAGTGAGTACAAATGCGGTTGCCATCGCCATACCGATTGAGGCCTCTAGCTTTTTAGAGACGCCCATAAACGGACATAAGCCCAAAATTTTAACCAGCACAATATTGTTGACCAACACGGTGCCGAGCAAAATCATAATGTATTGATGAAAGTCTGTTGTCATATCTTAAGTTTAGCAATGCCCTAATTTATAGGTGCAATAATAATTATTATACCGCGTTTCAACTCCCGTGTTTGCGGCAGAATTAAAGCCTGTCCGCGATTTTACAAGTTCAACTTTATCAAAGCTGCAAAATACTGATTCAACCTAAATCATGTTGATACGTTATTAATAAAAATGCAAACATACACAACTTTTTATAGCGTTAAAAAGAATATTTTTAGCTGTTTTTATGTTATTACAATATATTGATGCAATTTAGTACATGAATAGCGCGTGTTTTCGCATTAATAGTGAGATTCGGTTAAAATAGCGTAGTTTCTTTTATAAGCAGGTTTGACTATGTTGCAAGGCCAAGTGGTTGCCAAAGGTTGTTTGGTTGCTATCGTCACCCCAATGTTTGACGATGGAAGTTTAGATTTGGATGCATTGCGCGCGCTAATTGATTGGCACATTGCCGCAGGCACCGATGGCATTGTGATTGTTGGCACGACGGGTGAATCGCCAACAGTGGATATCGACGAGCATTGTTTGCTGATTAAAACCACAGTAGAGCATGTTGCTGGTCGCATTAAGGTTGTTGCTGGTACTGGTGCGAATTCGACTAGTGAAGCGATTGCGCTAACAGCCAAAGCTAAGGCGCTTGGCGTTGATGCTTGTTTATTGGTAACACCTTATTACAATAAGCCTTCACAAGAGGGTTTGTATCAGCACTTTGCGGCAATTGCAGCGGCGGTAAGTATTCCACAGATTTTATATAATGTGCCAGGTCGCACCAGCTGTGATATGAGCAACGATACTGTTTTGCGCTTGGCTGCCATTAAAAATATTGTTGGTATTAAAGATGCTACAGGTAGTGTTGAGCGCGGCACCGATTTAATTTTGCGGGCACCAAAAGAGTTTGCGATTTACAGCGGTGACGATGCTACAGGCATGGCTTTAATGCTGCTTGGTGGGCAAGGCGTGATCTCAGTTACCGCCAATGTTGCGCCAAAATTAATGAGCCAAATGTGTGTAGCTGCGATGGCTGGCAATGTTAAGGCTGCTTGCGACATTAATGCAAAACTATTTGCGCTGCATCAAAAATTATTTATTGAGGCGAATCCAATCCCTGTGAAATGGGTGATGCAACAAATGGGCAAAACTCAAGCAGGCATTCGTTTGCCGATGGTGAATTTGTCTGCGCAATATCATGATGTGTTGCGCGCAGCGATGCGCCAAGCAGAAATTATTAATTGAAAGTACATGGTGGTTAGACCTATGAAACAAAGCAATGTAAAACAAAATATGACATTAAAATTAATCGCGGCCAGCTCGTTAGCCCTGTTTTTAACAGCCTGTGATTCTATTCCGTTTATCGATAATAGCTCCGATTATAAAGGCGCTGGCCGTGCCAAACCACTAGAAGTGCCACCCGATTTAACCAATGTGCAATCTAGCGATGCGTATAGCGTGCCTGGCGGCAGCACAACGTATAACACTTATAACCAAGCGCAAGATGGTCAAGAAGTAGGCGTAGAAAAAGTATTGCCGAATTCTGAAGGCGTGCGCATGGAAAAAGCAGGCGCGCAACGTTGGTTGGTTGTGAATGCGCCAGCGGAGAAGGTTTGGCCTGTGGTGCGTGATTTTTGGATTGACCAAGGTTTTGCCGTGCGAGTAGAAAACGCCGATACAGGTGTGATGGAAACCGAATGGATTCAATCCGATGCAATAAAAGCTACAGAAGACAAGAAAAATATTGGTCAAAAATTTGATAAATGGCTGGATAAGCTATCAGGCCTTGATGATAGACGTAAGTTTCGTACCCGCCTAGAGCGCGGTGAAAAAGAAGGTTATACCGAAATTTATATGACACACCGCACAGTTAGCAGTGCGCCCGATAATGGCAAAAATGAAGTACAAACACAGTTAGGTAAAGTAGATACAGGTTATCGTGCAGATGGCTCAGCGCCTACTAAATCGGCTGAGGAAAACGATGCTGATTTAGATGTCGAGCTACTACGTCGCTTAATGGTGAAATTAGGTCTTTCAGAAAAACAAGCACAACAAATTGCTGCGAACCCAGCGAGCGAAAAACATGCAGAAGTGACCAAAGAAGCTGATAGCAGCGTTACACTAAGCCTAAATGATCCGTTCGACCGTGGCTGGCGTCGTGTCGGCTTGGCACTAGATAGAATTGGCTTCGTGACCGAGGATAAAGATCGCTCTAAAGGCCTGTATTTTGTGCGCTATACCGATGTGGATATTGACGACAGCCCGACCAAGAAAAAAGGTTTGCTGGAGAGCTTGAAGTTTTGGGGTAAAGATGACCCTGAAGTAGAAAACAAATCGAAACCAAAAGATGAAAAAACGATTGTTGATAAGCTGAAGTTTTGGAAAGGCGACGACGGTAAAACCGACCCTTCTAAGCAATACCGTATTCAATTAGTAGACGCAGAGAATGGTAAAACTCGTGTGAATGTAGTGGATGCTGACGGCAAAAGCAACCGTAGCAGCACGGGCAACCGTATTATTGCTTTGTTATACGATCAGCTAAAATAAGTAAGCACACATGCGTTTTGCATCATTAGGCAGCGGTAGCGCAGGCAACTGCCTAGTGGTAGAGCAAGCAGCCACGAGGGTTTTGCTTGATTGCGGATTTTCACATAACGAAGTGACAAAGCGTTTGCAGCGGCTAGGTTTAGTGCCTGAGCAAATAACTGGCATTTTGGTCACGCATGAGCATGACGACCATGCTAAAGGCGCGTTTAAGTTTGCTGCAAAGCATAAGGTACCAGTTTGGTTATCGCATGGTAGTTTAAAAATGTGCGAACGATATATTCCAGAAAATGCGGATATTTCAATTAATATGATTGATAGCCATACCCGCTTTCAGATTCAAGACATTGTCATTACGCCTTACCCTGTGCCGCATGATGCGCGTGAGCCCACCCAATTTACTTTTACCGATGGTAACTACAAGCTAGGCGTATTAACCGACGCGGGTTCTAGTACGTCGCATATCGAGCACACCTTAAATGGCTGCGATGCTTTAGTGCTTGAGTGCAATCACGATTTGAATATGCTTGAGAATGGTCCCTATGCGTGGCCTTTAAAAAAGCGTGTGGGTAGTAGACTAGGGCATTTAGATAACCAAACTGCGGCTGCCTTATTGGCGCGGCTTGATAACACTAAGCTTAAGCATATTATTGCCGCGCACTTAAGTGCAAAAAATAATACGCAGCACTTAGCAAAACAGGCTTTAAGCCAAGCGCTTAATTGTGAATTAGATTGGGTGGGAATAGCCGATCAATTAGAAGGATTTGCTTGGCGTAATTTAAGCATGGTTTGAATAAGCATAGTTTGTAACTAACGTGATTAATACAAAAAAGCCGACACGAGGTCGGCTTTTTTAAATCATAAGTTATTACTAACTTATTTTTTCTCTTCTTTCATTGGCGCAGCAGCTTCAGCAGCAGCAGGTGCAGCGGCTTCAGCAGCAGCAGGTGCAGCAGCTTCAGCAGCAGCAGGTGCAGCAGCTTCAGCAGCAGCAGGTGCAGCAGCTTCAGCAGCAGCAGGTGCAGCAGCAGCAGGTGCAGCAGCAGCTGCAGCAGAAGTTTCAGCAGGTTTGTTACATGCAGTTAATGCAAGCGCTAATAATGCAGCTAATAATACGGAACGTGTCATTTTTTGTATCCCTTACGATATGAACTAAAGTTAAACCAGTTACGGAGGACCACCTTTAGTCCAACCGAGTGAGTAGAATTTTACCAGCAATAAAAAAAAATTCCAGTATTTTTTGGATTAATGTTGATTTTTAAGGAAAAAAATCGTTATTTTGCAACAATTTAGAGCTGAAATCTCATATTTAACTTATTGAGTTTGATAATTCACTCAGTCTACTTTAATCACTAAGCTAGATTGTTGCTGACTAGAAGCGCTTTGAACACCTAAAATTTTGCGGCTCACGTCATCATTTGTTTGCATTGTGCCGCCAATATCCACCCAATCGCCCAGCCTTACATTCACTATCGTTTTTAAGTCTTCAAAATCGATAAAGCCCTGACTATTCAGTTTTGCAATACGTGGCGTAATCTCTAATTCTACTTGCTTATTATTTGCGTCACCTATTGTGCGTGGTCGCACCGCAAAGCCAGTGGTGATTTCGCGCCAATCGATAGTTTTATCAATTTGAATATAACGTCGTGTAATGGTCACCCATTCTTGCGTAAAAGGCACAATTTGTCCTACTTTGATAAATGCACGTTCACCATCTAACACGCTCACAAATTGGTTGCTGTTTTGGCTGCTATTGCTTGAGTTGCGTTCAACCTCAACACGACCAGTATTGGGTGCAGAGCGTCTATCGTTGGCAATTGTAACCTTGCCTACTTTAACTGCACCTTTTGCTTCTGTGCGGTCTTGCTGAGTTTGCACGATATTAGTACTTTTTACGGTAATTTTACGGTTAACTCTCGCCACATCTAAGCTTGCCACAGTCGCTTCTATTTCGCGCATGCGTTCAGGGTTTGCGCGAACGATAAGCTGGTTATTCATACCATTCGCCGCGCCATCTGCGCCTACCATAGGTTCTATAATAGGCAATAAATCACGAGCAAACAGGTGTTGCAGGGTGATGATTTTAAATTCAGTTTCTGCCCAAGTGTTCAGGCTAAACAACAATAAAAGTACAAGAAATTTTTTCATTACAGCCCTTGTTTATTGGCACTTATAAGCCTAATTTCGTTACCGAAATCGCTTCAGTGGTTTCATCCATCAGCTCATCAAAGCGCATATTTAAGTTGGCGCATTCTTCTAACTCATCGAATGCAAATTTAAAGCGTGCTTGGTCGATATGAAAGCGCCGCAAATAATGCTGCTTATCAGCAATTACAAAGCAATCTTTGGCGACTTTCGCTGCGTCATTAGTTTGGTAAACCACCATTTTATGGCCATAAATTTTAAGAAGTTCAAATAATCGCGTGCAATTATTCACAAAAAATTCGGCCGATTGCAGAATAATCGTGAGCTTACTCAATGGCTTAGCGCTTAAAAAATGTTGAATCAACTCAAGCCGTTGCTGGCTGACATAATTACCATGTGACAAATCTTGGTCAAAAATTAGCAGTTCATCCGTCGCGCGCGCAATAACCAAATCTAGCGCAGCCTCGTAATTGCGCTCGCCTAATATGATGCTATTTGCTTGTAAATCCGATTCACTCATATGCTTAAGCCTTTAAGTCGATAAATCCGGCTAAATAATGCTCATGCAGCACATCTGCTACATCCGCATGGATATTGGTTTGCTGGCCTGTTGTAATTAAATAACGCTTATCAGCCAAATCACGCATACAAGCTATTAATTGTGTTGGCACAGCCAGCTTTTCACCATTCAAATAAAACTGTTCACTTGCAAATAATAGTTGTGATTTTAAATTTAAAGCCACATTTTTTATAGCTAATTGTTTGATAAACTCGTTTTTAGAAAATTTTCGGCTTGGCTCAAACACTATGTCTGGCTTAGGTTCCGTGAGATATTGGCCCAAAAAGTCGGCAACATGCTGCTTATTCCAAGTGATTTTAGTTAGCATCTCGCTTACTTGTTTAATCATACCTTCTGAAATTTCAGCGGGGTGATTTTGCAAGCCTAAATCTGGGTCGCGGTATAAAGAATCAACGCTCAAACTATCTGCGCCAATATTATCTTGTAAATAACTCAAAAATTCGTGCATTAACTCTTGCGTTTTTGGCGCCCGAAAGCCAATCGAATACGTCATGCAATCGTCACTCATGGATACGCCCCAATGCGCGATTTGTGGTGGCAAATATAACATATCGCCAGCCTCTAGCGTCCATTCTTGCTCAGTTTCAAAGTGTTTGAGAATGCGTAAAGGTGCGTCTTCAATCAAGCTTAAATCAGTTTGGGTACTTATTTTCCAGTTTCTTTTACCGCTACCTTGTAGCAAAAACACATCGTAGCTATCGACATGCGCGCCAACGCCACCACCAGTGGGTGCGTAGCTCACCATTAAATCGTCTAAACGCGCATGCGGAATAAAGTTAAATTGCGACAACAAATCTGCGGCCTCTGGCAAGTAATGATTCACGCTTTGCACCAGCAATGTCCAGTCTTTTGCGGGCAGTTTGGTAAAATCACTTTCAACGAATGGGCTATTTTGCACGCTCCATTTGTCCTTTTTTTGTTTGATGATGCGCGCTTGCACATCATCCTCGCAAGCCAATCCAGCTAACTCATTTGGTGACATTAAACCTTTAAAATTGGGAATTGCTTGGCGAATCAGCAAAGGTTTTTTCTGCCAATATTCAGCCAAAAAATGAGCGGGTGTGAAATTATTTAATAGCTGTAATGGCTGGTTGTGAGTAATATTCATATGGCCATTTTAATCGGGTTTTTGCTAATAAAACAAAATAATTGCAAGCCTATACTGATAAGTATATAGTTAATGTTATAAAAATAATTAACCTCAATAATATTGGTAGGAGATGTTGCAAATGAACAAGCCTGTAGATTTGGATGTGAAAACTTTTCATGGTGGATGTCCGCACGATTGCCCAGACACCTGCAGCATGGTGTACACGGTAAAAGATAAAAAACTCATTTCGGTCACAGGTAATAAAGATCACCCAATGACGCGCGGTGGTTTGTGCGTCAAACTAAAAGATTACGAAAAACGCCACTATCATCCAGATCGCCTACTCTACCCGCTTAAACGCACTGGCCCAAAAGGCAGCAAGCAATTCAAACGTATCACTTGGGATGAAGCGCTCACCGAAATCACTAGCAAGTGGAAGAAAATCATTGCAGAAGACGGCCCGCACGCCATTATGCCCAATAGCTATTTGGGCAACCAAGGTTTGGTGCATGGCCTAAACGGAGGTGATGCGTTTTTTAACCGCATGGGTGCTACCGTGTGTGAGCGTACTTTCTGTGGCGAAGGTTCTTGCACTGCATGGTTGCTCACTGTCGGACCAACTGCAGGTGTAGATCCTGAAAGTTTTAGTCATTCAAAATATATCATTATTTGGGCATGTAATTCTGTCAGCACCAATCTGCATCATTGGCACATTATTCACGAGGCGCAAAAAAGAGGCGCTAAAGTTGTAGTAATCGATTCTTACGCATCCAAAACTGCGAAAGAAGCCGATTGGCACATTGCGCCAAAACCAGGTACCGATGGCGCATTGGCGATGGCGATGATGAATGTGATTATTGAGGAGGGTTTAACTGACCAAGATTATATTGATAACTATACGGTTGGATTTAAAGAACTCGCCGCGCGCACCAAAACCAGAACGCCAGAATGGGCAGAAGCAATCACAGGCATACCAGCCGCAGATATTCGCAAATTTGCACGTGAATACGCTACCACGCCACCAGCGGCTATTCGCTTAGGTGTAGCCTTAGAACGCACCTATGGCGGTAGCCAAGCCATTCGTGCTGTTACTTGCTTGCCTGCGCTCATCGGCGCATGGCGGCATGTGGGCGGTGGTGCGTTGCAATTCCCAGTTTGGGAACATCCGTATAAATTTGATGTGATTTCGCGCCCTGATTTAATCCCCGAAGGTACGCCTGTGGTGAATAATTTGCAATTAGGCCGTGTGCTAACAGGTGAAACCAAACTTAAAACGCCGATTAAATCCATGATGGTGTGGAACACCAACCCCATCACACAAGCGCCAGAGACAGATAAAATTATCAAAGGCTTGGAGCGTGAAGATTTATTCACGATAGTCGCCGAACATTTTATGTCTGACACCGCCGCTTATGCCGATATTGTGCTGCCAGCCGCCATGGGCGCGGAGATGGAAGATATGGTGCTGTCATGGGGTCACTTATATTTGACTTACAACGCCAAATGTATCGATCCACCGGGTGAGGCGCTTCCTAACAATGAAATCTTTAGGCAATTGGCTAAACGCATGGGCTATACCGAAGATAACTTTAAATGGAATGATTCTGAATGCCTAGAAAACTACGTGGATTGGGCATCACCCACTTGCGAAGGCATTGATTTAGCTTATATGCGCGAACATGGTTTTGCGCGCTTAAAAGCCTTTGGCGATAAAGATACCCGTGCGCGACATGCTAAAGGCGAGTTTCCTACAACCACAGGCAAATGCCATTTTATTGCAGAAGGTGCCAAGAATTTCGTTGCAGGCCCGTTCCGTCAAATGTACGAAGGCTTTCAACCAGGCGAAGATATTGACCCGCTACCTGATTATTTGGCCTCACGCGAAACGCC
>JANXWL010000194.1 GCA_025351225.1 Methylotenera sp.
GCTCAGCAACTCACGAATTTCCATTTCAACGAGTTCTAATAATTCTTTGTCGTCGACCATGTCAGCTTTGTTCATAAATACAACGATGTATGGCACGCCTACTTGACGCGCTAACAGGATGTGTTCACGCGTTTGTGGCATTGGGCCGTCAGCAGCAGAACATACTAATACTGCGCCATCCATTTGGGCGGCGCCAGTAATCATGTTTTTAACATAGTCGGCATGGCCTGGGCAATCAACGTGGGCGTAGTGACGGTTAGCAGTCTCATATTCAACGTGGGCAGTGTTAATGGTAATACCACGTGCTTTTTCTTCTGGTGCTGCGTCAATTTGGTCGTAAGCTTTGGCTTCGCCGCCGAATTTCTTAGACAAGATTGTGGTAATCGCTGCTGTTAATGTGGTCTTACCATGATCCACGTGACCAATCGTACCTACGTTGACGTGCGGTTTGGTCCGTTCGAATTTGCCTTTTGCCATTTTAAAATCCTCTATTTAATCTTTGAATAATTAAAATTCTATTAACTTAATTTTAGCTTCATGCTTACCACTGCACTCAACCTACCGACTCTAAAAGTTTTATTTAACTTAATAAAACTCTAACATTACTTAAACCACCCCTTCTGGTGCCCATGGCGGGAATCGGACCCGCTACCTCTCCCTTACCAAGGGAGTGCTCTACCACTGAGCCACATGGGCGCTTTCACAAAAAATCTTGCTCAATCCATATAAACTCAATTTTGGAGCGGGCGATGAGGCTCGAACTCACGACATTCAGTTTGGAAAACTGAAGCTCTACCAACTGAGCTACACCCGCATAAGCATTTCGCCAACCTGTTCGCGCCACAACTATCAAACGCTAACCTGTCATTTAAAACCACTTCTGTTCAATTACCGCTTTTTTTAAAAGCATTTGGTGGAGGAGGCTGGATTCGAACCAGCGTACTCAGAGAGAACGGATTTACAGTCCGTCGCCTTTAACCACTCGGCCACCCCTCCTAACCGAACCCGCGATTATGCTGATTTTTTGACTTGCTGTCAAACAAATTAGCAGCAAAAACAAACTATTATCTCAATGTTAATTTAAATAATTGGGAATGTCTGATTTTGGCTGTTTTAAGAAATCTTGGTTTTAAGAAATTTTGGTGCCGGGTATCGGAATCGAACTGATGACCTTCGCATTACAAGTGCGCTGCTCTACCAACTGAGCTAACCCGGCATTTTTCTTGAAGGCAAGACTATATCACTATTTTTATTTCGCCGACTAGCCCTTTTAAGAAATTTTTTTACGTTTGGCTATTTTACTATCGTTAAAGTCGGTTTCTTTTTTGCAGGCGAGCCTTGTAGCGCGCCGTCAGTATTGTCGTCTGGCGTAGCAACGACCAATGCGGGCTTTTCTTCTTTACGCGCAGACTCAATACCATCAGCAGCATTTGTTTCAAGCTCAAAAAACATGCCTTGGCCATTTTCACGTGCAAAAATGCCTTTTACAGCACCCATCGGCACATACAAATGCTGAGAAACACCACCAAAACGCGCAGAAAACACAACTGCGTCATTATCTAAAAGCAAGTCTTTGGTGGCGGTGTAATTAAGGTTCAGTACAATTTCACCATCTTTTACATAAGCCATGGGCACGCGGCACTGCGCATTCACTGCAACCAACAAATGCGGCGTTAAGCCGTTATCGACGCACCATTCGTGAATGGCGCGCACCATGTAAGGCTTAGTTGGTATTAACTCGCTCATTGAAACTTACTTCCGCATTGCTTTTTCTGATGGCGTCATCGCATCTGCATACAATGGGCGCGAGAACAAACGCTCCGCATATTTAAGCAATGGAGCCGCTTGGTTAGGCAAGTCAATACCGTAATGACCTAAACGCCATAAAAGAGGTGTCACTGCTACATCTAGCATCGAATAATCATCACCTAGCAAATAATTTTGCTTGCTAAAAATGGGTACAATTTGCGTTAAATTATCACGAATTGTTTTGCGTGCTTTATCGGCTGTTTCATCATCACCTGACTCGATACCTTTAATGTGATCGAACAAATCTTTTTCAAAATTATACAAAAACAAACGGGCTCTTGCACGCATTACAGGATCTGCTGGCATCAGTTGCGGATGCGGAAAACGCTCATCGATATACTCATTGATAATATTGGCTTCAGACAAGATTAAGTCACGCTCCACCAGCACTGGCACAGCGCCGTAAGGGTTCAACACTGCCAAGTCTTCAGCTTTATTGGCCAAATCTACGTCAATCACTTCAAAATCCATGCCTTTTTCAAACAACACAATGCGGCAACGGTGGCTAAAAGGATCAACCGACCCTGAGTATAATTTCATCATTTTAATACTTCCTTTTTACGTCAATAAAGCCGACTTGGCTTTATTTGATTTAACTACTTAATTACTTCTATTTTTATTTAATATCTTTCCAGTATTCTTTTTTCAGTTTTTTAGCTAAAACCAATAACACGCCCAAAAACAGCAATGCATACCAGCCTAAATGCTTGCGCTGTTCTTTAGCTGGCTCGGCCATGTAGGCCATAAAATTGGTTAAGTCACCCACAAACACGTTATATTCTGAAGGGGTTAATTTGCCAGGCTTAGTCAGCTCTAATTGGTGCGTCTCGTGATTTAATATTTGCTCACCCTGCAGCTCGTATAGCACGTGCGGCATGGCAACTTTATCGTAAACCGTGTTGTTCCATCCCGTTGCGGTGGTGCTATCTCGATAAAAACCGCGCAAGTAGGCGTATACCCAATCAGCCCCACGTGCACGCACCTCTACTGACAAATCGGGTGGCGCAACACCAAACCATTTTTTGGCATCTTTTGGGTTCATCGCAATACTCATCGTATCGCCCACTTTTTCGCCTGCAAACAGCAAATTATCTTTAATTTGCTGCTCTGTTAGACCAATGTCTTTTAAGCGATTGTAGCGCATGTAATTAGCACTGTGGCAGTTAAGGCAATTATTCACAAAGGTACGAGCACCGCGCTGTAGTGAGGCGTAATCTGTCGCGTCGATTGGCGCAGTTACGCCAATTGCAGCCTCATTGGCAAAGGCAACAATGGGTAAAAATACTAGACTTAGAATAAGTTTTTTTATATATGAACTGTTCATATCAACCTGTCACCCTTTCTGGCACTGGCTTAGTTTTGTCGATTGAGGTGAACCAAGGCATAAGGATGAAAAATGCAAAATAAATCACAGTAAATATGCGCGCAACCACAGTAGCGCGGTCTGCACCGCCTACAATTGCCAAGGCTTTGTCAAATTGACCCCATACATTGGATGGCACAGTACCTAAATAACCTAACACCAAAAAGCTGATCACGAAAGCTGCAAGCCATTTTTTATACAAGCCACCACGATAGCGAATGGATTTAACTTTGCCTTGATCCAGCCAAGGCAGTAGCGCAAACACCATTACCGATAAGCCCATGGCCGC
>JANXWL010000039.1 GCA_025351225.1 Methylotenera sp.
GCTAAAAACTCGCCAAACGTATCACCTAAATTAAGCATGCTGCCGTACTTATAGCGCAACATCATGGCATCGATTGGGTAGGCATACAAAAATACGGCGCTGGTGGCATCAAAATCGGGTGGGGAGTTTAGGCAGCTGCCACACACCATGCCGCTAGAAGCCAAGCCGCATTGCGGGCAGCTAGTGTTTGGATGCCAAGGTAAGTCATTTAAACATGGCTTGCAAACCGCATGGTTATTAGCCTCTGGCGAAGCACATAATACGCAATTTTGTTTAAAAATAGCCTGCTTTAAAATGCTAGTGCCTAGTCTTAAATTTAACAATTGACTAATTTTTAACCATTTGTTTAGCAGTTGCTTCATATTGTCTTTACAGCTTATAATTGCCTTATTAAATCAGTTACATACAAAGGTTAAGTCATGCTCAAAAGCACAGAAGAAGTCACGCAAAACCCTGCCAGCACATCTATTATAAACACAGAGTTGCTTAAAGCTTGTAAAACAGAGACGGGTTTAGCTAATCAAGATAATGTGAATCGTTGGCGTGTGGACGAAATTGTAGCTTTGTTTGAACTGCCGTTTAGCGATTTAATGAACAAAGCTCAAACCATGCATCGCGAAAATTTTAACCCAAACGCGGTGCAAGTAAGCACATTATTGTCAATAAAAACAGGTGGTTGCAGTGAAGACTGCGGTTATTGTCCGCAAGCGGCGCGTTACCATACCGAAGTAGAAGACGAGCCACTGATGAAGCTGGAGGATGTGCTAATAGCCGCAAAAGAGGCGCAAAATAGTGGCGCAACACGCTTTTGTATGGGCGCTGCTTGGCGTGGCCCAAAACAGCGCGACCTTGAACCTGTGTTAAAAATGATTGCTGAAGTAAAAGCCATGGGCTTAGAAACTTGCGCGACTTTGGGCATGTTAAAAGATGGCCAAGCCGAGCAATTAAAAGATGCGGGCTTAGATTTTTACAATCATAACCTAGACACTGCGCCTGAGTTTTATGGCGATGTGATTAGCACGCGTACTTATCAAGATAGGCTTGATACACTTGGACGTGTTAGAGGCGCGGATATTAACGTGTGTAGCGGCGGCATTATTGGTATGGGCGAATCGCGCAATCAACGTGCGGGCTTATTAGCGCAACTAGCCAATATGAGCAAGCCCCCAGAAAGTGTGCCTATTAATCTGCTCACACAGGTAGAAGGTACGCCTTTATTTGGTGCTGATGCGCTAGACCCAATTGAGTTTGTACGTACTATTGCTGCAGCGCGCATTACCATGCCGCAAAGCTATGTTCGCTTATCGGCTGGCCGCCAAAGTATGCATGAAGGTATTCAAGCGCTGTGCTTTTTAGCAGGTGCGAATAGTATTTTTTATGGCGAAAAGCTTTTAACCACAGGCAATCCAGAAGCGGCAACCGATAGAGCCTTGTTTAATAAATTGGGCATCAATAAAGTTTAATGTTAGCAGCGACTAAAAATTTAAGTCTGAGCAAAAGTTTAAGTCTGCTTGAAGACTTAAAAAAAGAACTAAACCAACGCAAAGTTGATGGCTTATTACGCCAGAGACGATTGCTGGATTCGCCGCAAGCTGAACATATTGTTGCTAACGATAAACCCTATTTATCGTTTTGCAGTAATGATTATTTAGGCCTAGCCAATCACCCAGCGTTAATAAAAACCATGCAGCAAGCTGCATGTGATTCTGGTGTGGGTAGCGGGGCGTCTAACCTGATTACTGGTCATCATCGTTATCACGATTCGCTTGAAAAGCAATTGGCAAAATTTGTAAAATTGCCAGCAGCACTATTATTTTCGACTGGTTACATGGCCAATATTGGCGTGTTAGGTGCGCTGGTAGGGCGCGGCGATGCCATTTTTGCGGATAAGTTAAACCATGCTTGTTTAAACGACGGCGGTTATTATTCACTGGCCGAATTTAATCGGTTTGCACATAACGATGTGGCTGCGCTTGAAGCTCTATTAAAAGCTAGCACCGCCAAACACAAGCTAATAGCTGTCGATGCGGTGTTCAGTATGGATGGCGATATTGCGCCAATTCCTGAGTATTTGGCGCTGTGCGAGCAATATGATGCCTATTTGTATATAGACGATGCGCATGGTTTTGGCGTACTGGGCGCGCATGGTGAAGGTTCGTTAAGCCATTTTAATTTAGCCTCGCCAAGGTTTATTGTGATGGCGACATTAGGTAAAGCTGCCGGTGTGGCGGGCGCCTTTGTGGCGGGTGAGCAGGTAGTGATTGATTATTTGATACAAACTGCTAAAAGCTATGTGTATTCAACCCCAGCTCCGCCAGCGCTTTCTGCAACGCTTTCGGCAGCAGTTAGTTTGATTGAACAGGGTGATGGTTTGCGCGCGCATTTGCAATATTTAATGGCTACTTTAAAAGCCAATTTAAGTTTACAGCATTGGCAATTAATGCCATCTAACACCGCTATTCAGCCGCTAGTGGTGGGCAGTAATCATGCTGCTGTAGCATTAAGTGAGTACTTGCAAAGCATGGGAATTTTAGTGCCAGCGATTCGCCCGCCAACAGTGCCTGTGAATACCGCGCGATTACGCATCTCGCTCTCCGCCGCGCATAGTGAGCATGATGTAATCACACTAGCAAAAGCCATCAATAAAGCAGAAAAGGGGTTGACACGATGAGTGCACATGTTGAGATAATTGGCCAAGGTCAACCGCTTGTAATGATTCACGGCTGGGGCATGCATAGCGGTGTTTGGCAGCCATTAATTAAGCGTTTATCGGCTAAATATATGCTGTATTTGGTCGATTTGCCAGGCATGGGTAATAGCCGCCCAATCGAACCCTATCACCTGCATGCCATAGCGGACGAGGTGGCGCAAGTGATTCCAGGTGTTTCTGATGTATTGGGCTGGTCGCTAGGTGGCTTGGTTGCGCAGCGCATTGCATTGAATCAGCCTGATAGAATCAGAAGGCTGATTTTAGTTGGCTCAACCCCTTGTTTTGTTGCAAAAACAGGCTGGGATGCTGGCATAGACCCGACTAATTTTGAGGCATTTGCTGATAATGTGAACAGTGACTACAAAGCCGCCATGTTGCAGTTTTTAACCTTGCAATGCATGCAGTCTAGCGACAGGCGGGCGGTCATAAAACAACTGCGCCAAAGCTTTGAAAGGCGTCCAACTCCCACACAAACCACGCTAGGCCGCGCGCTCAATATTTTGTTAGATAGCGATTTGCGCGAGGAAATCCCGAATATTCGTAAACCAACTTTGCTGATTCATGGTGATCGCGACACGCTCGCGCCCGTGCAAGCTGCGCACTGGATGATGCAACAACTGCCGATTGGCTATTTGCGCGTGTTATCGGGTGCGGCGCATGCGCCATTTTTATCGCATTCTGACCAGTTTGTGGAAACACTTAACCAGTTTTTAGAGCCCACTGCTTAATGGACGCAGGTTTGTTGGATCAATACCATATCGACAAAGGTCGCGTGCGCGCTTCGTTTAATCGCGCGGCTAATACTTACGATGCTGCCGCCGTGCTGCAAAAGCGGGTGCGCGAGGAAATGCTGAGCCGTTTAGATTTGGTTAACATTAAGCCAAAAGCTATATTAGACGCGGGTTGTGGCACAGGGCATGGCAGCTTTGCACTACAAAAACGTTTTTCTAATGCCAATATCGTTTCGCTTGATTTAGCCGTTAATATGCTGCAACAAACCAAATTGCAACGGCCTTGGTTGCAAAAGTGCCTGCAAAAAATGTTGCACCAACAACACTTGCTGTGTGCTGATATTGAAAATCTGCCAATCGCCAGCAACAGCATGGGCTTGGTGTGGTCAAATTTAGCCATTCAATGGTGTAACGATTTAGATGGGGCATTTAGCGAGCTAGCGCGCGTGCTGCAACCAGAAGGATTGTTGATGTTTAGCACGTTTGGTCCTGACACGCTAAAAGAGCTTCGCGCTGCTACAACTAATGGCCATACACATGTTAGTCGCTTTATTGACATGCATGACATTGGCGATGCGCTGATACGGGCGGGCTTTAGCACACCAGTGCTAGATGTAGAGCACTATACACTCACCTATGATGATGTAAAAAGCGTGATGATAGATTTAAAAAGTATAGGCGCGCATAATGCAACTGCTGGTCGCGCCCGCGGCTTACAAGGCAGGGGTTTTTTGCAAAATTTAGTTCAAAATTACGAACAATTTCGCGTGGCAGGTAAGCTGCCTGCCACATTCGAAGTGGTATACGGCCATGCTTGGAAGGCAGAATCTAAGCTGCAGCTAGACGATGGCTACGCACCAATTACGTTTAAAAAACGGCCATGAAGCAAGCGTATTTTATCACTGGCACTGATACAGGCGTGGGTAAAACTCACATTGCATGCAAACTTATTCGGCAATATGTTGCGCAAGGCTATAAAGTAGTTGGCATGAAACCAGTGGCAGCAGGTTGCGATTTGGTTGATGGTGAATGGGTAAACGACGATGTATTAAGGCTAGAAGCCGCCAGCAATGTAAAGGCCCCGCGCGCACTTGTTAACCCTTACAGTTTTAAGGAAGCCATTGCGCCGCATATTGCTGCCGAGCTTGCTGGGGTTGAAATAAAACTAGAAGTGCTCAAGCTAGCATTTGAAGCCTTAAGTGAGTTGGCTGATATTGTCATTGTAGAAGGCGCAGGTGGCTTTTTAGTGCCGATTAATGATCAAAAAACACTTGCAGATTTTGTAGTTTCGCTTAATATTCCAGTACTGTTGGTAGTAGGTATAAAGCTGGGTTGCATCAATCATACGCTGCTAACAGTTGAAGCAATTAAGGCGCGAAACTGTGAGTTTTATGGGTGGATTGCCAACCCTATAGACCCGCAAATGCAACATTACAACGATAATGTACTAATAATTGTAAAAATGCTACAAAAAGATAGCATTTTTTAGGCGATAGTAAGCTACATTATTTATAAAAATTAATAATAAATTCAATTACTTAAGTTATTTCAAGCTGCACTGAATAACTTGCTTTAGGTGGCATTAGCCCATATGGGCTATTGATGATAAATAGCTTAATGCCTAGCATAGCAATTGTCAGATTTGCAGTTTGTTTTAAATTTAACTTGGAGGTAACAAAAATGAAGAAACTTTTAGTTGCATTAGGCTTTACGTTTGCAGCATTTGGTGCAAATGCTAATATTGTTAGCGGTGGTTTAACGGTTACAGGCAATGCTGCTGTAACGATAGTTAACTCTGTTGCAGATGCTACAAATGATGGTTTGTGGGGGGGTGATGGCTCAAATCTAGATGCTGGTATCTACACTAGCGGTAACTCTGGTACTTTAATTGCAAACACTGCTGGTTTTTTTACAGCAACATACTTGGGTCAAGTTGCTGGTTTCCCAAATCAATACAATAGTGATTCAATGAGTATGGGCGGCACTAACCTTGGTGTAGCAGTTGGTACAACGCTTGGTCAATCAGTAACTGCCAATAGCACAGTTAACTTTTCATTCCTTGACGGTGGTGATGGTTCAACTTTTGCTAATGGTCAAGCCAACACCAAAGTGCAAGGTTTCATTTTCTTAGATGCTGCGGTTTGGAATGCATTGCACGGTTCTACTTATGACTTTTTGATTGGTTATAACGACTCAGCACCAGTAAATGCTGACTATGATGACTATGTAGTTGGTGTAGTTAACCATGTGCCAGTTCCAGCTGCATTGCCATTAATGGCATCTGCACTAGGTATGTTTGGTTTATCACGTCGTAAAAGTAAAAAAGCAGCTTAATTAAATTTAGGTATGTTTAAATAACAAAGCCTGCAATTGCAGGCTTTTTTTATTGGTACAGTTTATGTTTGAATAAGTAATCAATCACTTTTTCTGGCGCTAAATAGCGCGGGCTCAGTTTGTTTTTTAGCGCGTTTCGAATGCCAGTTGATGAAATATCCAGCGGCGTAATCGCTTGCATATGAATATAACCCGCTGACTTTTCTGATAAATCAGCAATATTTTCGGTGTAATTGTCTTGCAATAGCAGTGCAAGTTCGTCAGTCAGCTTAGGCTGCTTGCTGGCGTTTGGCCGTTGCACCAAAATAATGTGACAATAATTGAGAAGCTCTTGCCATCTAGCCCAAGTGTTCAAATGCACAAACGCGTCGCTGCCCATAATCAGGCACAGCGCAACATCATTCCCCAATTCCTCACGTAGAGAAATGAGTGTATCAATCGTGTAAGAAGCCCCAGCACGCTCAAGCTCACGCGTGTCTAGGGCAAATGTTTGATTATTGCTAATCGCCAGATCAACCATAGTAGCGCGGTGTTTTGCGTTAACTTCTGGTGTAGTTTTATGCGGTGGATTTGCAGAGGGAATAAAGCGCACTTCACTAAATTTAAGTGCATCAGCTAGCTCTTGTGCCATGCGCAAATGCCCGTAGTGAATCGGGTTGAACGTGCCGCCTAATAGGCCGATAAGATGCATATCGACTCTTTAAGCGAGCACTTATGCCCTGACTTGCCCATCACCTAATACAATATATTTGAGCGAAGTTAAGCCTTCTAAACCAACGGGGCCGCGGGCGTGTAGTTTGTCGGTTGAGATACCAATCTCAGCACCCAAGCCATATTCAAAGCCATCGGCGAAGCGGGTGCTAGCATTTACCATGACAGAGCTAGAGTCAACTTCGCGCAAGAATCGGCGCGCTTTAGAATAGTTTTCGGTCACAATCGCTTCGGTGTGTTGCGATGAATGTTGGTTGATGTGCACAATCGCCTCGTCTAAACCGCTAACCACTTTACACGAGATAATCGCCGCTAAATACTCGGTATAATAATCTTCTTCTGTGGCCAAACTTATATTTTTAAAGTCAGCTTGTGGTGCTAGGGCTAGAGTCTCAGTACAGCCACGAATCTCAATGCCATGCGCAGTTAACATGTCAGCTAATTTGGGCAACATGGTTTTAGCTACTGAACGTGCAACCAGTAGCGATTCCGCCGTGTTACAGGTGCCCAAACGCTGCGTTTTACTGTTTTCTAGAATGCGTAAGGCTTTATCAAAATCCGCCTCATCGTCAATATACACATGGCAATTGCCGTCTAAGTGCTTAATCACTGGAATTCGCGCGTCATTGCTAATCCGTTCAATTAAGCCTTTGCCACCACGTGGCACAATCACGTCTACATAGGCTTTCATGGTGATAAGCTCGCCCACTGCCGCGCGATCGGTTGTTTCAATCACTTGCACAGCTGCTTTTGGCAAACCTGCTTTTTCTAGGCCTTCGTGCACGAGTTTTGCTAATGCTTGATTGCAATGAATCGCCTCAGAGCCACCGCGTAAAATACACGCGTTGCCAGACTTAATGCAAAGCCCAGCTGCGTCAATTGTCACGTTTGGCCGTGCTTCGTAAATAATACCGATAACGCCCAAAGGCACGCGCATTTGGCCTATTTGTATGCCACTTGGGCGATATTTAAAGTTGCTCATTTCGCCAATTGGGTCGGGCAAAGTAGCAATTTGCTGCAGGCCTTCAACCATACTGGCAATTGATTTTTCGGTTAAAGTGAGTCGATCTAGCATAGCCTCATCTAAGCCATTGGCTTTTGCCTCATCACAATCTTGCTTATTGGCTGCTAGCAATGCAGATTTTTCACCCAAAATCGCGCTGGCAATGTGCGTAAGCGCTAGGTTTTTAGTGTTGGTATCAGCCGCAGCCATCAGGCGCGATGCCGCGCGAGCAGCAACACCAACCGTTTGCATATATTTTTTAATATCCATTATTTTAGTATTCATACTAGCTATTATACGTTTTTGCTTAAGACTAAACTAGCGTACACGCACTTTGGCTAGCCCAAAACACAATCGCGATAGCTCCAGCCAGGCATCGCCTTGCATTACGCCTTTGGCGGTTTTATCAATATCGCACAACTTTTGCAGCGCAGCTTCAAGCTGGCGCAAGCTAAGTCGGGCCAATGCACGCTTTACAAGTGATTGTCTATCGCCATAAATACGCGCATTAGTCATTGCGTTCACGATATTTTCGCCACGCGCCTCGGCCTGTTTAATGCGTACTAATGGCCGTAACACCCACATCAGCGGGTTCATCACCGCGACTGCGTTTTCGCCTTCATCCTGCAGGCCTTGCAAAATGCGTGTGGTGCGCTCGGCATCGCCCGCCAATACAGCCTCACCAAGCTGAAACGCATCAAAGCGCGATACATTCAACACTGCTTCGCGCACCGCATCTGCGCTAATTTCACCTGCGGGGTAAAGCAAACCAAGTTTTTGAATTTCTTGATGTGCCGCCAGCAAATTGCCCTCAACTTGATGTGCAATAAACGCTAATGATGTCGTATCGGTGCTTTGATTTTGCGCAGCTAATCTTGATGAAAGCCAATTAGGGAGCTGGGTTGGGGTAATTTCATTAAGCTCAATTAGAGTACTGGCATTTTGCAACGCACCAAACCATGCACTATTTTTGGCTTCTCGCTCTAAGCTGGGTAAAACAATCATCACCGTTGTATCGGGTATTAAATGGTTTGCAAGCTCAGTGAGTGCTTTGCCGCCATCTACACCAGGTTTGCCGCTGGGGATATGAATTTCGAGAACACGAAGGCTAGAAAATAGCGACATGGCTTGGCCAAATTGCTGAATTTGTTGCCAATTAAAATTGCGCTCTACAATCAAACTGGTACGCTCATCGGCACACGCATTACGCGCAGCGGCTCGAATCGCGTCTAAACATTCGCTTTGCGCTAAAGGTTCATCACCCACCAGCACATACAACGGTGCTAAATTATTTTGTAGATGCTGATTAAGCTGGTTGGCTGCTAAGCGCATGAACTAAACCGTTTAAATTGGCGTTTCAAATTAAAGTGGTTTTTTAAGTGCGGCTAATCTGCGCATTAAGCTGCTAATGACATCACTATGCATATTCTCGTTTAAGCGTTTTTCTTCATCTTGTTTGGCCAGCAAATTGGCATCGCTGTAAGTATAATCACGGCGCGCTTCTACCGTTTGCACTGGGCTCCAAAGCTCAGCTCCTGCTGCTTTGGTGCGGTAATGTACACGATAATACAGCTCAAATTCGTTTACCGTACCCGTGCCAGCTAGTGAGAGAATGCGCTTTTCGCTCTCTTCACCCACTAATTCAAGCAGCAGTTCTGCGTTGCTAGGGCTATCCAGAACTTTAACGCCATTAGTATTAAGCGTTTTCTTAAGATTTTTTGAAATCACCAACGTGCTGCCCTGGATAAAAACACTGCTATAAGCAATATCAGCCGCGCCGCGCAAATGAAAGCCGCAAGCAACTAAGCTAGATACTAGGCTAGTTAAAAGCGTAAAAACAAGCAAGGTACGCAGCTGAGATTTGAACATTAAGCAATCACCACATTTACTAATTTATTAGGTACAACAATGATTTTACGCACAGATGTGCCTTCTAGCAAAAACTTTGTGACATAAGTTTGCTCAAGCGTCATTTTTTCGATTGCTGTTTTATCGGCTTCGCGTGAAACTTGTAAATTGCCACGCAGTTTTCCATTCACCTGAATCACATATTCAACGGTATCTTGCACCATCGCAGTTTTATCTGCAACTGGCCAAGTCGCCTGTAGAATATGGCTCGCAGGGCATAACTCCGCCCAAAGTGCTTGGCAGATATGTGGCACTATCGGCGATAAAAGTAGCGCAACGTTTTGCAATACTTCTTGGCGCACGCTTCTGGTTACTTCGTCAGTAGCATCTATTTTAGCTAAAGCATTCATCATCTCCATTACACTAGAAATCGCTGTATTAAAGCTGTGGCGGCGGCCGTAATCATCACCTACTTTTTCAATTGTTTGATGTAATTGTAAACGCAATTGTCTAAGCTCTTTGTTTAGTTCGCCATGTGAGTAAGCACCAATTTGGCCTAACGCAACATGCTCATAGCAGGCTTTCCACAAACGTTTTAAGAATCGGCTCGCACCTTCAACGCCGCTATCTGCCCACTCTAGGCTTTGGTCTGGCGGCGCAGCAAACATCATAAACAAACGCGCAGTATCTGCACCGTAAGTATCTATCAACGCTTGTGGGTCAACCGTATTACCTTTAGATTTGCTCATTTTAGAGCCATCTTTCAACACCATGCCCTGCGTAAGCAAGTTGGTAAATGGCTCGTCATTTTTAATCAAGCCAACATCGCGCATCAACTTATTAAAGAAGCGCGCATATAAAAGATGCAAAATAGCATGCTCAATACCGCCCACATATTGGTCAACTGGCAACCAATAATTAGCGCGCTCGTCACACATTTTGTCAGCATCAAAACTGGCATAACGCGCAAAATACCAAGAGGATTCAAAGAATGTGTCTAACGTATCTGTTTCACGCGTCGCTTTGCTGCCGCAAGTAGGGCAAGTGGTTTCGTAAAAACTCGGATCTTTTTTAATTGGTGAGCCAACACCATCCATGACTACATTTTCTGGCAACACCACGGGTAATTGGTCAGCAGGCACAGGCACTTCACCACATTTGTCGCAATGGATGATAGGAATAGGGCAGCCCCAATAACGCTGGCGAGAAACGCCCCAATCGCGCAGGCGGAATTGGGTACGGCGCTTGCCCAATTTTTTTGCAGAGAGCGCTTTAGCAATTTTTGCTGAAGCGCTCTCGAAATCCAATCCATTAAACTCACCAGAGTCAAACAAAACGCCGTGCTCAGCAAAACAATTTTCCCATTTACTCCAGTCAATTATCCAAGATTTCCCTAGAGTTCCGTGAAGTGCTGGTAGAGAGATATTTAAGTCACCACTGCTGTTAATACTTTCTATCATTGACTTAGATGCTGATTCAAAACCCGTTGGGATTATTACTGGTTTAATCGGCAAGTTGTATTTTCTAGCAAACTCAAAATCACGCTCATCGTGCGCTGGCACAGCCATGACAGCGCCTTCACCATAGCTAGCCAATACATAGTTTGCTACCCAAACTGGCAATTGCTCGCCATTTAGTGGATGCGTGACAAATAAACCTGTATCCATGCCTTTTTTCTCAGCTGTTGCAACATCTGCTTCCGCCACGCTGCCACGTTTGCATTCGGCGATAAATTCAGCGAGTTTTGGATTATTTTCTGCGGCTAAAGTCGCAAGCGCATGTTCTGCCGCAACGGCTACATAAGTTGCACCCATTAAAGTATCAGGGCGGGTGGTATAAACTTTTAAATTTTCACTTTGGCCGACGATAGGAAACTCTACTTCGCAACCATAGCTTTTGCCTATCCAGTTGCGTTGCATAGTTTTTACTTGTTCAGGCCAGCCATCAAGCTTGTCTAAGTCGTTTAAAAGTTCTTCGGCATATGCCGTAATTTTCATAAAATACTGCGGAATATCACGTTTTTCTACCAACGCGCCACTGCGCCAGCCGCGGCCATCGATCACTTGCTCGTTCGCAAGCACCGTGCCATCTACCGGATCCCAATTCACGGTAGCCGTTTTTTTGTAAATCAGGCCTTTTTTGAATAACTCAGTAAATAGCCATTGCTCCCACTTGTAATATTCAGGCTTGCACGTTGCAATTTCTCGGTTCCAATCAATGCCTAAACCCAGCTGTTTAAGCTGTGTTTTCATGTGCTCAATATTTTCATAGGTCCATTTTGCAGGCGCAGTATTATTTTTAATCGCAGCATTTTCCGCAGGCAAACCAAATGCATCCCAACCCATCGGTTGCATCACATTATAGCCCTTCATTTTGTGAAAACGGCTCAGCACATCGCCAATGGTGTAGTTACGCACATGACCCATGTGCAAGCGCCCGCTAGGATATGGAAACATCGACAAACAATAATACTTTGGCTTGTCAGATTGTTCAGATGCCGCAAAGGTTTGGTTTTGCTCCCAGTAGGCTTGCGCCTGCGCTTCAATTTCTTTGAAAGGATATTGCTGTTGCATGGCTGTACGAAGGTAAAAGTAGATATGTAATTATACTTGAAGGCATGGCCTTTGGCATGGCTTGCAGACTGCTGTTAGTGCTTATTAAATTATTGTAAGGATTTTTCGATATATCAGACTAATTTCATATAACTTTTTTAGATTGAGAGTTGAAATGAAATTAAATGTTACGCAAAAAATATTGGTGGGTTATGTGCTTGGTTTTATTTTATTGTTGGCTTTTGCGGCCTTAACTTTGTTGAACGGTAAAAAAATTGAGGCGACGACAGTCGCACTTTCACAAGAAAAAATACCTGGTTTAATTGCAGTTGCCAGCTTAAAAAGCCATGTGCAGGCACAAAGTAATCATTTGTATGCGCTGTATGCAACCAACGATCAAGCGACCTTTGCAAAACAGCATGAAGCTACGATGGCAGCGCAGTTGCAAGATATTGCCAATGCGCGTGCACTAGCAGAATTTAAACCGTACGAATCAAAATTGACCGAAATGAGCAGTAAACAAGAAGTGTTCACGAATCAATTTGTGCAGATTATGCATCAACCAGAGGTGGATTGGGATGCCGCACGCGTCGCATTGTCCGCGTTTAGCACCAGTGCCAATGAAATGGGCGCAGCTCTGGATGATTTGGTCAAAACGGTTTCTAGTCAAACACTTGCCAATGCAGAGGCCTCGCGAACACTGACCGAACAATTGATTAATATTGCACTGATATTGGCGGGGTTAACATTTTTAGGCGTGCTAGCAATGGCTTATTATAGTCATCGCCAAGTAGCTGTGCCACTCAGGGATATTAGTGATGCGCTCAGCGGTATCGCCGCTCGCAAAGATTTAACACAGCGTATTAGGCAGCGTAGTGATGACGAGATTGGTGCGATTGCCGTAGCAACCAATAATTTGCTAGAAGAGTTTCAAAAGCTGGCGCGAACCCTTGAAGGCACCTCGCAAGAAGTGAACCGCACAACTAAAAGCTTAACCGATATTACTGAAAATGCACGTTTAAATATGGCGGATAGGAATACAAAATTACGCTTTGCAACACAGCAGTTTATGAGCGATATTGAAGCTTCAGCAAAAGATAAAACGAAAGCGGTAGAGGTGGATGTTGAGTTGCACCGCGCGCAAATGAAATTTATTCAACTGCACTTAAACGAAATTGATGAAGGTAAGCAAGCGACAGATCGTAATGTGAATGCTTTGCAGACATCCACAGCTAAATTGCAAAAATTGGCCGAAAATATGCAGGTTCAAATCAGGTTGTTAAACTTTTAATTATAAATACTCGTTACTGGTCTGCATCATCAGATGCTTGACCAGGCTTGGCTAGATTTGGCGCAGTGCTTGAGGCTAGCCATTGCTGATGATTTAAAATCGCCAACGTGATGCCCTTATAAGCTTGCATATACTCTACTTGTTGCGCGCTAATTGCTTGAGTGCGCTTAATATATTGAATAAGGCGTCCGTTTGGGTGTGCGGCAAACCAAGCGGGCACTTCGTCTGCAGTGATAAGGCTTGGTGATTGCTTAAGCCTGCCGACAAAATTAAAAATACCAGGATATTTGCCTACATAGGCCACAGGCGTACCGCTCAATTCCAATATTTTAAGCTGTGCACTAATCGGCCTCACGTCATAGGCATCGCCAGCTGTACTAATTAATACAAACATGCAAATTGTGACCAACATAATGGACATGACGCTAAGCTGTGCAATTGCATTAACAGTTGATTTTTTTGGGATGAAATAAATCACAGCAGCTGCAAGCATCACCAAGCCACCAAGCCACAGTGGAATTTGTTGCAACCAAGGCGTAAAACGTTGGTGATTTTGCTCGTAAAGCGGTAAGGCGATTAACAATGCACCGATTAATAAAGTGGCAATTGCAATACCTGCATTAGCTTTGCGTGATGGTTGGCTGTGGCTCTGGTGGTGACTGGCGATGCGCGCAATCATCAGCGCAAACGCAGGAAAAATTGGCAAAATGTAGTGAATTTGCTTACCGCTAATAAACGAAAATGCAATAAAAACAGGTACAGCCCAAGCGATGCAAAAGCGCAAGCTGGTATCATTAAGCGCCCCGTGCTTAATGCCTTGCCAAACATTACCCCACAATAGCCACGGAAACAGTAGCAAAGGCATAATCGGCACGTACCACCAAAACGGGCGATTGTGCGCGAACGAATCAACCATACGATCAGCGGTTTGACCCCAAAAAATGGCATGTTGATACACGCCGCCGCCGCGTATACCTGCGGGAATTGCCCAAATTAGCGCAATCGCAGTGCCGCCAAGTACCGCATACAATAAAGGAAAATACCAGTTTTTGGCTGTTAATATCTTGTCTTTATTCCACCAAAATGCCAATAAAGCCACGGGTAAAAGTTGCAACAAAATGGTTGGTCCTTTGGCCAGCAAGCCGCCGCCAATGGCCAGCGCAAACAGCAACCAACCTTTTTTTGTAGATTCGGATTCAAGCGTCTGCAAGGCGATTAACAAACCCCAAATGCCAAGTGCCGTAAAAAAGGCAATCAGCATATCGAACATCAGCGCAGTGGTGTAAAGCACCCACAAGCCGCTTCCAATAAGGATGAGCGAGGCATTGTCTTTAATTGAAATCTGCTCTGGCCATAATCTGCCAGCGATTTTGCGCGTAACAAATACGCTACCCAGTGCGAATAAAGATGGCACTAGCCTTGGCCACCAATCGTTTACGCCAAACACTTTCCAGCCAAGATTAATCAGCCAAAACAGCAGTGGTGGCTTATGGCTATAGGCGATGCCATTCAAATAAGGCACTAAATAATCGCCGTTTAGCCACATATTCCACGCGACTGTTACATATCTTGTTTCGTCTATGGGCAAGTAACTGCGGCCATTTAGGCCAAGCAAGACCAAAAAAATCCATAACAAAATAATTTGAATATGGATTTTTTTAAGTGACACGTTAATTTTAGCCTACAATTTAAGCATGGGTTATTTAAACTTGAGCGACTTAAGCAAGCGCAGCAAAAATATTGGCTTTAATGGTTTCAAGCTCGCCCAAGCCGTTTATTTTTACATGTTTGGGTGCGCCAGCCGCGCCACTTTTTGCCCAATTGCTGTAATACGCAACCAAAGGTTCGGTTAGGTTGTGATATTCCACCAAGCGCTTATTCACTACATCTGGTGCCTCGTCTGCGCGCTGTACTAAATCCTCACCAGTGATGTCATCTATGCCTTCAACCTTTGGCGGGTTAAATTTAATGTGATAAGTGCGGCCGCTGGCAGGGTGGCTGCGGCGGCCTGTCATACGCTCCATAATCGCGCTATCTGGCACGTCAATTTCGACTACATAATCAATCGTCACGCCAGCATTTTTCATTGCCTCAGCCTGTGGAATGGTGCGCGGAAAGCCGTCGAACAAAAAGCCATTTTTGCAATCGGCTTCTTTAATACGTTCGTTTACCATGCCAATAATCACGCTATCTGGCACCAAGCCGCCACTATCCATAAAGCTTTTGGCCTCTAAACCCAGTGGTGTTCCTGCTTTTACGGCGGCGCGCAGCATGTCACCAGTCGAAATTTGCGGAATGCCAAATTGCTGTTTAATAAAGGTGGCTTGTGTGCCTTTGCCCGCACCTGGTGCGCCTAAAAGAATGATACGCATTGAATTGCTTTCAAAATAAATAAAGTAAGATTATATCAAACTAGATAATTAGAGATGGCGACAAATTGCGCCAGATGTAAATTTTCGGCGCGCAATTGCGGATTAATATCAAGTGCCGCAAACCCCGCGTCATCTAACAAGCCTTTAAGCGTATTGCGTAGCGTTTTGCGACGTTGACCAAATGCAGCAAGTACAATTTTGGCAAAGTGTTTTTCGTCTTTAGCAGTAAATGGTAACGTGGTATGCGGCACACAGCGCACAAAGGCAGACTCCACTTTTGGCGCGGGCTCAAACGCTTCTGGGGGCACAGTGATTAAGTAGTCCATTGCTAAATGATATTGCAACATGACCGAAAGCCGCCCGTAGGCTGGTGTAGATGGCGATGCCACCATGCGCTCAACCACCTCTTTTTGCAGCATAAAATGCATGTCAACAATGTGCGCGACGTTATCTAGTAAGTGAAATAATATGGGCGTAGAGATGTTGTAAGGTAGATTGCCAGTGACACGCAAGTGTTCACCAAGGGTGATAAATTGAAATTTAAGCGCATCAACATTGTGAATGGCTACGGTATTATTGGCGTAGGCAGGCCTAGCGTATTCGGCTTGCATCCAGCTAACAATATCGCGATCAATCTCCACTACATGCAGATGCGGTATTTTAGCTAGCAGCGGCTTGGTAAGAGCGCCCAAGCCAGGCCCAATTTCGACAATGGTTTGACCAATTTGCGGATTAATGGCTTCAATTAAGCTGGCAATCACGCTTTGATCGGTTAAAAAATTTTGGCCGAAGCGTTTTTTGGCTACGTGCTTCATGCTTTGTTTTTAACTAAATCAATTGCCAAATCAATGGCGGCTAGCATGCTGCCAATATCAATCTTGCCCGTGTCTACATTATTTTTCCCCGCTAAATCTAAAGCGGTACCGTGATCGACCGAGGTGCGAATAATTGGTAGGCCCAGCGTTACGTTTACGCCGCCGCCAAAACTAGCGTATTTTAGCACTGGCAGACCTTGGTCGTGATACATGGCCAGTACGGCGTCAGCATGTTGTAGATGGTGCTTAGCAAACAAGGTGTCGGCTGGCAATGCGCCAACTAAGCTCATGTTTTCACAGCGTAATTGTGCCAAAACAGGGTTGATGATTTCAATTTCTTCATGGCCTAAATAACCATCTTCGCCCGCGTGCGGATTAAGGCCCGCTACTAAAATTCGCGGGTTATTAATGCCGAATTTAGCTTTTAGGTCAGCATGTAAAATGCGAATGGTTGTTTCTAAGCCGCTGTGTGTAATGGCTGCTGGCACGTCTTTAAGGGCTAAATGGATGGTTGCCAGCGCGACTTTCATACCGCCACCAACTAACATCATCACAACGTTTTTGGTGTGTGTGTGCTCTGCGAAATATTCGGTATGCCCAGTAAATGCAATGCCTGCATCGTTAATCACGCCTTTATGAACGGGCGCAGTGACTATTGCATCAAAGCGTGCATCAAAGCGTGCATTAAATTCACCATTTAAACTGCCGTCAATTGCACATTTAAGCGTATTCAGCACATATTGGCTATTGGCAGGGTTTAGCATGCCAGCAACCACTGGTGCGACAGTTGGAACATGCAAAACGTTTTTGGTAGAAAAGCTGACATTAAGCTGCCGAGCGCGTGCGGCCAGCATATCAGCATCACCAATAATGGTGATGTCCGCTTTTATATCGCGTTGCGCAAGCAGCACACAAATATCTGGGCCTATGCCTGCAGGCTCACCGCTGGTGACGGCTATGCGGGCTAATGGTTGTGAAGGCATGCTAATTAAAGCTAGATAATTGTTATTAAATTCAAAACTTGTCTTCTAAACGCAACTCAACAAACGCGCGGTCGCGCATCTCACGTATCCAATCTTGGTAAGCTTCTTCAGATTTACGCGTACGGATTTCTTGGCGCGCTTTAAGTCTAGCCGCTTCTTTACTCATGTCTTGCTGACGGCGTTCTAGCACTTGAATCACGTGCCAGCCAAATGGCGATTGCACAGGCGCGCTAATTTCACCAATTTTAAGCTCATTCATGGCTTTTTCAAATTGTGGCACGGTATCGCCAGGGTTTACCCAGCCTAAATCACCGCCATTGTTTGCGCTGCCGTCTTCTGAATATTGGCGGGCGAGCTCTTCAAATTTTCCGCCGTTATCTAGCCGTTCTTTTAAGCCATCCATTTTATGTTTGGCTTCTTTATCAGAAACCACTTCAGATGTTTTGATTAAAATATGGCGCGCGTGGGTTTGGCCAACCACTAACGAAGAGCTGCCACCGCGTTTATTAGTCAGCTTTAAAATATGAAAGCCGCTAGGGCTGCGAATAGCTTTTGAAACCTCACCCACTTGCAACGTTTTAACGACGTCTAAAAATAGTGATGGCATTTGCTCGCCCTTACGCCAACCCATTGCGCCGCCCTCTAATGCGTTTGGCGCATCTGAAAACGCGGCAGATACTTGCGTAAAGCCGGTACCGCTAGCTAATTGTTTTAAAGCTTGCTCAGCTTTTGTTTTAGCTTTTTGCAAGTCTTCAGGTGAGGCATCTTCTGGCGTGCGTATCATAATGTGCGAGACTTCAAATTCGTCTTGATCCTCACCGCGATTGGCTTGCGTGGTTAAGTAATTATCAACCTCGCCTTCAGATATGGTCAGCCGATTATCCACTTCGCGCTCGCGCAGCCGCGCTATAGTAATTTCGTTGCGAATATCTTCGCGAAACTTGCGAATGCTAATGCCATCCTTTTCAAGTGCAGCTTTAAATTCATCTGGGCTAAGTTTATTTTGCGTGGCAATACGCTCAATAGTTTTATCCAATTGGGTGTCATCAATTTTAATGCCTGTTTGCGCAGCCATTTGCAATTGTAGGCTATCCACAATTAAACGTTCTAAAATTTGTTTTTCTAGTACATTTTTTGGTGGTAGTTCGGTACCATTTTTTTCTAATTGCGCACTCACCGTTTTAATGCGATCAGCCAGTTCTTGCTCGGTAATCACATTTTGATCGACCACCGCAATGATGCGATCCATCTTAATCACTTCAGCCGAAGCTGCTGTGTTGTTAACAATAAAGCTACTTATCAATATAAGTAGTGTAATGGTGGTTTTTAATAATTTCATTGGTTGTAGTTTTGCTGCCTGTAAATGTTAGGGATTTCGCTAGAGCTTAAATAACCTGGAATGTCGCGCCGCAGTAGGTTAAGCGGATTTGCGCCTATAGAAGCCAAGCCACCTAGCTCTAACTGAAAGAATAGACCATAGTTTGCTTGCGCTGTTGCTGTTTCTACGCGTTGAATCACTGTGCGTGCTTGCCAGCAGCCCGCATCATATTCTAGCCCTGCTACAGCTTCAATAGGTTTACTTTCGCGTACCGAGTAGTTGTATCGCCCAACACCATACCAGCCACGGCTTAGCGGCCATTGGCCAGAAATATCAATCTGCTCCAAAAAGGCTTGGGTGTAGCGATAGCCAATATTAAGCAATTTGCCAGGCTCTGGATTATAGCGCGCTAGCAAATTGCCGCGCACAAGACCATTGCCATCGGTGTTATATTGGCCAAACGCATCTAAATTCCACTGATTAGAAAGTCTTGCGGTGAGCGAGCCAATAATATCTGAGCGTGTTCCGCTAGATTTAACGCCGCCAGGCAATGTGACGTTTTGATCTTGAAAATAAAAGCGCTCACCAACAGTAGCGGCAAGGCGTTCAACCCCAGTGTCTTTATCGACCAAACGCGAGGTGACGGCTAAGCTAAGCTGGTTGGCGTTGTTAATACGATCATCGCCTGTGAATTGGTTTTCGCTAAATAATGTTGTTTGGTTGAGGTCAGACAGGCCCGTATCGAAAACGGGCAGTAAGTCTTGATTATGGTCGGGAATGTAGACATAAAATAAGCGTGGCTCGATAGTTTGAGTGTAGCCATTTTGTATCTTATTGTTTTTCTTGACGTTAAAATCACGCTCAAAATACAAGCCACTATCAATGCTTACAATGGGTAGCACGCGACTATCTGTATTATTAGTAACCGTTGCGCCATTCACTGTAAAGTCATTATTTTTAAGGCTATATTGCGTCATGTGTAAGCCAAGCTTGGGCGTAACATAACCATAAGATTGCGTAAACGGCGCACTTATGCTGGGGTAAAGTACCAAGCGGCTACCCGTTGCGGAAAGAGTAGCTTTATCGTTGCGGTCAAAATACGTATATTGACTAAATAAATTAGTATTAACGTAATCCCATTCTTTATCTGCTGTCAGTGTGAGCTGCGGTAGGCGTTCGTAAGGATAATTAGTTTTATCTAGCGTTTGATATTTTTGCACTAAACCATTGAACTTCCACACCTCGCCAGAGTAATCCACGCGGCCTTCTTGAGGCAAATTTACGCGGCTGGTGTTAATAATGCGTGTCGACATATCGGAAAAATATTGGTCGTCGGACACTTTTTCTAAGTTATAGCCTGCCGACCAGCCATTATCAAAGCTATGGCTATGACTTAGGTTAACGTAATAGCGACGTTTATCAGTATTGGTGTCGTTATCTAAATACTCTAGGCTATCAATACCTGAATAGTTTTCGCCCAAATATCTAAAATCACCTTGTAATTGCAAGCCGCGCTTACTCATATAACGCGTGCTCACTGTCGCATCTTTATTGGGTGCAATGTTAATGTAGTAAGGTACTGCCACCTCAAAGCCGCTATTGGTTGTAGAACCAATTGTTGGCGCTAGCAAGCCTGATTTACGTTCGTTATTAAAAGAAAACGACATCCAAGGCGTATATAAAAGTGGCACACCTTTAAACTCTACATAAGCATTTTTAGCGGTGCCCGATTGCGTGTAATCGTTTAGCTCAATCTCTTTGGCTTTGATATACCAATCATCTACGCCTGCTTCACAAGTGGTATAGCGCGCATTTTTCAAACGTTTTTTATCTTGGCCTTCAAAAAATACTACTTGGGCATCGCCACGCGATGTGCTGTTAATAGGGGGCAAGGCTTCTAAGCCAATTGGTTTTGCAGGCTCGCGATAGCTGTCTTGGTATAATCTAGGGTTGTCAGTCAAACTAGTTTGCGTGTTAAGTAATTTAGATTGTGTATACACGCTTGGGTCATTGTGCGGTACTGGTTCTTTTTGACCAGTACCAGACCTATTGCTAGTCACGGTTTTGCTCATGCTCACTGATGCATCGCGCATTTCGCCAATGCTCTCGCTAAGCTTCATTTTTAGCGCAGGGCCTTTGATTTCACTCTCACCCAAATCAATGCGCGCATTGCCAGTCACTTTTAACTCATCATTTTGCACGTCGTATTCAATGTTATCGCCATAAATGTGCTGATCGCCCTTGCTAATCTCGGCGTTGCCACTGGCGCGCATTTTGCGGTCTAAATATAAATCTAGCTTGTCGCCTTCAATTTGAATCGAGCCAGGTTGTGCAGTAGGTGGCAGCGTTTCTGGCACTTGAAATAGCTCGGTGGTAAACGTCTCTGCACATACATTAGCACTCAGGCCTGCCAAGGCGGTAAGCACAGCAAGCATAAGCCTAGTATGCTTAGATTTAGTACGATTAAATTGTGATTGAGAGTAATGCAAAAGTGGCTTTAAACGCTGCTAAATAAGTTAAGTCAATGTTGTATTTTACAGATGAATGTTAAAATCGTATATAAGCTTATTTTAAGCCACTCAAATTTGCGCACAAAGGCATTAAATTGGATAGAAAACAACAATTAGAAAGCTGGCTACAGGCCATTTTAAATCAAGCATTTAGTTTAACAACAGCCTCTGCCGATGCCAGTTTTAGGCGCTATTTTAGGGTGCATTTAAGCGATAAAACGCTCATTGCGATGGATGCGCCACCACCTCAAGAAGATTGCCGCCCATTTGTAAAAGTGGCGCAGATGTTTGTCAGCGCAGGTTTAAATGCACCAAAAGTCATCGCGCAAGATTTAGCTAATGGTTTTTTATTGCTCAGCGATTTGGGCGACGATACTTATTTGCAGCACTTAACAAATGAAACAGCGCAAATGCTCTATTTGGATGCCACTAACGCGCTCATTAAAATGCAATTGGCAAGCCAAAAACATGATTTACCACCGTATGACGAGGCGCTGCTGACGCGTGAGATGCAACTCTTTCCCGATTGGTATGTGGCTAAGCGTTTAAATATGACGCTTAATAGCGAACAACAAGGCTGGTTGCAACAAACGTTTGATGCGCTGAATAAAAATATCCTCGCGCAAGGGCAAGTGACTGTGCATCGCGATTATCACTCACGTAACTTAATGGTGACGCATGAAAATACGCCTGGAATTTTAGACTTTCAAGATGCTGTGCATGGTGCAATTACTTACGATTTGGTGTCACTTCTTAAAGATGCCTATATTCAGTGGGATGAAGAACAAGTGATTGATTTGGCGGTGCGCTATTGGGAGCCCGCTAAAAAAGCAGGTCTGCCAGTGCCGCAAGATTTTAGCGAGTTTTATCGAGATTTTGAATGGATGGGCGCGCAACGCCATATTAAAATTTTAGGCATATTTGCAAGGCTTTACCATCGTGATGGCAAAGACGGCTACTTAAAAGATATGCCGCTAGTGATGCATTATCTGCGTAAAGTGTGCGAGCGTTATGTGGAGCTGCGCCCAATGCTGCGCTTGCTGGACGCGCTTGAAGGCAAAGTGCCACGGCCAAAATATGTGGTTTAAACAAATGAAAAATAGTTTATGAAAGCCATGATACTGGCCGCAGGCCGTGGCGAGCGCATGCGTCCCTTAACCGACCATACGCCCAAACCTTTATTAAAAGTGGGCGGCAAGCCGCTTATTGTTTGGCATTTAGAGCGCTTGGCTGCGGCTGGTTTTAAAGATATTGTGATTAATCACGCGCATTTAGGTGCACAAATTGAGGCTGCTTTGGGGAACGGTGCGCCATGGGGCTTGTCAATAAAATATAGTCCTGAAAAAACCGCGCTGGAAACTGCGGGAGGCATTGCTAACGCTTTGCCGCTGTTAGGAGATGAGCCATTTTTAGTGGTGAATGGTGATACGTTCATCGAGATTGATTTTGCTTTTTTGCACTTAAAAATCAATATGCTGGCGCATTTGGTATTGATTGATAACCCGCCACAGCATCTACAAGGTGACTTTGCGATTCAAGATGGAATACTGAAAAATACAGGGATACAAATGCTAACGTTTTCTGGTGTGGGCGTTTATCACCCTGATTTATTTGCAGATATTGTGAGTGGTGAGCCAGCAAAACTTGCACTATTACTGCGCAAAGCGATTGACAGTAATGCTGCTACAGCTCAGTATTATCAGGGCGTTTGGCACGATATTGGAACACCTGAGCGGCTAAAAAATTTAGATGAAAGTTTACTAAAGCAACATAAATGACTATGTTTAATTTAAAAGAATTTCAAGCGCGTCGTAACCAACTGTTAGCCAATATGGTTGAAGGAGTTGCTATTATCCCCACTGCGCCAGAAGTGATTCGCAATCGTGATTCGCATTACCCATACCGTTTTGATAGTCACTTTTATTACCTCACAGGCTTTAAAGAGCCTGATTCTGTGTTGGTGTTAATTGCCTCGGATGATAGTAAGTCTGAAAATAAAAGCATTTTATTTTGTCGTGATAAAGATATGGAGCGCGAAATTTGGGATGGGTTTCGTTACGGACCAGAAGCTGCGAAAACAACATTTGGTTTTGATGAAACCTATTCAATTGCCCAACTAGACGATATGTTGCCTAAATTAATGGCTAATCAATCCAAATTATTTTATAGCTTAGGAGCGAGTAGCGATTGGGATGTAAAAGTAACGGGCTGGCTAAATAAAGTGAAAGATTTAGCGCGTGCGGGTGTTTCTGCGCCTGAGAGCATTGTAGATGTGCGTCAGTTGATTGATGTGCAGCGCTTGCTAAAAACACCATATGAAATTGACTTGATGCGAAGAAGCGCCAATATTGCGGCGGGTGCGCATAACCGGGCCATGATGTTTGTAGCTGGTAAGTTTGTTAAGGCCAACCAAAATGAATATGCTATAAAAGAAAATGAGGTCGAAGCCGAATTTTTGCACGAGTTTTATAAGAACGGGTCGCAATCGCCAGCCTACACCAGCATCGTTGCGGGTGGCGCTAATGCTTGTACGCTGCATTACAACGCCAATAATTGTGTGTTGAAAAATGGCGATTTGTTGTTGATTGATGCAGGCTGTGAATTAGATGGTTATGCCTCTGACATCACACGCACTTTTCCTGTAAACGGTAAATTTTCACCAGCACAAAAAGATTTGTATGAGCTGGTGTTAGCCTCACAATTTGCCGCGATTGACGCTGCAAAACCGAATAACCATTGGAATGCGCCACATGAAGCGGCTTTAGAAATTTTAGTACAAGGTTTTATTGATTTTAAATTGTGCAAAGGTACGAAAGAAGAAGTGCTAGAAAATGGCAGCTATCGCCAATTTTATATGCACCGCACTGGTCATTGGCTGGGCTTAGATGTGCATGATGTGGGCCAATATACAATTAAAGAGCCTAAAGATAAAGCGGGCAATTGGGCGATACTAGAACCAGGTAACACGTTAACAGTGGAGCCTGGTTGCTATGTACGTCCTGCCGACAATGTACCAGAACATTTTTGGAGTATTGGTATCCGCATTGAAGACGATGTGCTAATTACCAAAACAGGTAATGAAGTGCTGACTAAAAATGCAGTGAAAACTGTGGCGGATATTGAAGCGTTAATGGCAGATGCAAAGTCAAAGCATGTCTAGTGTTGTGATTGTGGGCGGTGGGCCAGTTGGCAGTGTACTGGCACTTACTTTGCAGCAGCAAGGCATTCCTTTTACCATGCTAGAGGCTCGTTCTAAGGGCGCTTCACATACTGATACGCGAGCTTTAGCCTTATCTTATGGTAGCCGATTGATCCTCGAAAAGCTTGGCGTTTGGGATGCGGTTGCTGCTAAAGCAACCGCCATTAACACCATTCATATCTCACAACGTGGTGGACTTGGGCGTGCAAAACTTAACGCTACTGACCACAATATGCCTGCAATTGGTTATGTGCTGCCATACGGCGCGCTAACGCAAGCTCTGGATACCGCTTTAGAAACAACTAATGTGTTGTACGAAGCTGAAGCCACAGCGATTAAGCCGAATCAAACCATGAGCGAAGTGACATTTACGCAAACAGGCGTCACCCAAGTACTCGCAAGCCCATTATTAATTGTTGCCGATGGTGGCCGTAGTTTGGGCGAGATTACAGGTATTAAAAAAGAAACTAAAGAGTACGGTGACGATGCTTTAGTGAGTAAGGTCACAGCTGAGTTACCGCATAACAATATTGCTTACGAGCGTTTTACGCCAGAAGGCCCAATGGCTTTATTGCCGAATGGTGACGAAGGTTTTTCATTGGTGTGGACAGGCAAAAAAAGTAAAGTAGATGCCTTGTTGGCATTAGATGATGCTACATTTTTAACGCAATTGCATGTGGCTTTTGGTGACCGCGTAGGCAAGTTTTTAGGTATCGAAAAACGCATGAGTTTTCCGCTTAAGTTAAGTACGCTTAAGCCTTCAACCGCCCCGCACTTAGTCATTATTGGTAATGCGGCGCAAACTATGCATCCAGTCGCTGGTCAAGGTTTTAACGTCGGTATGCGCGATGCTTGGACCTTGGCCGATTTAATTGTTAACACCCCCAATGCGGAGCTGGGAAGCGCGCCAATGCTAGAGGCTTATAGCGTGCTACGCAGCCGCGATACGCGTGGTGGAATTTTATTTACTGATTTGCTAGTGAACGTATTCGGCAACGACATCATCGGCCTGCAAGCTATAAGGGGTGCGGGGCTCGGCGCTTTAGAGTTATTAAAACCCGCCAAAAACTTTTTGGTCGGTAAAATGAGTTTTGGCAAATGATGCATAGCTTTAGTCAAAGTTTAAGTAAAACACTTGAAGCGGACGTTGTTGTGGTTGGCTCAGGTTTAGTGGGCTTGAGCGCAGCCATTGCATTTGCCAAGCTCGATAAACGTGTAGTTTTAGTTGATGCAAAAAATCCAACAATCAAGCTTAAAAAAGTCTGGGATGAGCGCGTGTATGCGCTTACACCTGCTACAGAAACTTGGCTGAAAAGCATTGGTGTGTGGGCATATATAGATACTAGTCGCGTTAACCCGATTAACGCAATGCATTTGTTTGATGATGCCAGCGAGCAACCTTTGGTGCTGCGCGATGAAGATGCCAATTTGCCAAAACTGGGTATCATTGTTGAGAATCAAAATTTGATGTATGCGCTTTGGCAGCAATTAAAAGCATTGGAGGCTAACAATGCAGCTGTCACGGTTATCACAGATACGCCTTGCCAATCGCTTGATAATACGCAACAACAAATCGTGCTTAGTTTAGCTAATGGTAAGAAAATTGTTGCTAAGTTGCTGGTGGCAGCCGATGGCGTTGATTCTTGGGTGCGTAAACAAATCAATATTAGTGTGACTAAAAAAGACTTTAAACAGACAGCGATTGTGGCTAATTTTTTAGTAGAAAAGAGTCATCAAAACATCGCAAGGCAATGGTTTTCGCCGCATAATGTGCTGGCTTTGCTACCTTTATGCGATTCAGTCAAAGCAAAATTGGTTTCAATTGTGTGGTCTGTGTCAACCGATAGGGCGGCTGAACTGTTAGCAATGTCAGGTGAGGAGTTGGCACACAATGTGCACGAGCATACTCATGGTATATTGGGCGAATTAACTCACGTTGGAAACGCGCCGTCATTTGTACTGCACCAGCAAACTGCATTGCAATTAATTGCTGAGCGCGTGGCCTTAATTGGTGATGCAGCACATCAAATTCACCCAATGGCAGGGCAAGGCGTGAATTTAGGTTTTAGAGATGTAATGCAATTAGCGTCGCTAGCGACTAAGTTACACTCGATGCATGATATTGGCGATAGCAGTTTTTTGCGCCAGTATGAGCGTGCGAGAAAAGCTGATATTGTGACCATGAATACCTTAACCTCTAGCTTAGATTGGCTATTTGCTAGTGAAAGTAGCATGGTGAGAAAAATGATGCTGTGGGGGTTTGGAAATATGAAAAAAAAGACAAGCGTTAAAAAATTATTGATTCAACAAGTCGCTACTTAACAAGTGGGCTTTATGGAAGTTTATTAAACGAAAGACAATATGAAATTAAAACAGGTATTTGCAGCAACGTTACTCACACTTAGCCAGCTTTCAGTTAGTCAGTTGGCGCTGGCCGATGAAGCTAGCCTTAAAAAAGCCATTGAAACGGCATACCCCAAATTTAAAATTGATAGCATCGTTAAAACTCCTTATGCAGGCTTATATGAGGTGTTTATGGGTGGGCAGATTGTTTATACCGACGAAAAACTCACATTTCTGATTGCAGAAGGCCGCCTAGTTGACCCAAAAACTAAGCGTGATGTAACTGGCGAGCGCATGGATGAGCTGACGAAAATTGATTTTAATACCCTACCTTTAGAACAAGCCATTAAAGTGGTAAAAGGCAATGGTAGCCGCAAGCTGGTGGTGTTTTCGGATGTAGATTGCCCTTACTGTAAAAGACTTGAACAAAACGAGTTGAGTAATATTACCGATGTAACGGTGTACACATTTTTATACCCGCTGGTGCAATTACACCCTGACTCTGCAGCTAAATCAAAAAGTATTTGGTGTGCCGATAACCGTGTAAAAGCTTGGAATGATTGGATTTTGAATAACCAACTGCCAAAAACAACAGGTAACTGCGAGGTGCCGCTTGAGAAGGTCGGTGAGTTAGCTAGAAAAGTCGGCGTAAACAGTACGCCAACTTTATTTTTTGCAGATGGTAAACGCATGGCTGGCGCGCAGCCGTATAAAGAGATTGAGAAGGGTTTGCAGGCAGCTGCGAAGAAATAATATAGACTTAAGCATAATTAAAGAAGCCGCTGAAAGCGGCTTTTTTAATTCAATTTTTAGCCAACCGCTTGACCCATTTTGAAAATGGGTAAATACATGGCAATGACCAAGCCACCAATTAATACGCCAAGCACTACCATAATCACTGGCTCCATCAGGCTAGACATTGCATCAACTGCATCATCTACTTCTGCTTCGAAAAAGTCCGCTACTTTGTTTAGCATGGAATCTAATGCGCCAGACTCCTCACCAATCGCAGTCATTTGTAATACCATGTTAGGGAATACATTGGCATTTTGCATGGCAACAGTCAGGCTGGTACCCGTGCTAATTTCACTCTGAATACGCTTTGTAGCATCATAATACACACGATTACCTGATGCCCCTGCTACAGAGTCCAAGGCCTCAACTAAAGGCACACCTGCAGAGAACATTGTTGATAATGTACGCGCGAAGCGTGCAATTGTCGCTTTGCGAATTACATCACCAATTATAGGTAGTTTCAGCATGATTCTATCCATAGTTGCTTGCATTTTTTCAGAACGTTTCCAAGTGTAAAAGAAAAACCATAGCCCCCCGCCGATCGCCCCAAATATAGCCCACCACCAAGTCACAAAGAAGTCAGAAATGGCCATAACAATTAATGTGGGTGCTGGTAAGTCGGCGCCAAAACCTTCAAAAAGTGTTTTAAACGCGGGGATTACAAAAATCATAATTACCGCAGTAATGACAAACGCAACGACAATAATAGAAATTGGATAAAACAAGGCGGATTTTATTTTTCCTTTAATCGCCATGATTTTTTCTTTATAAGTGGCTAAGCGGTCTAACAAGGTATCTAAAATACCCGCTTGTTCACCAGCACCAACCAAGTTACAAAATAAAGCATCAAAATAAAGCGGATATTTACGAAACGATGCACTCAAGCTGCTACCTGTTTCTACATCGGCTTTAATATCGCCGAGTAGTTTGGCTACGGCTGGGTTGCTATGACCTTTACCAACAATATCAAATGCTTGCAGTAACGGCACGCCAGCTTTCATCATGGTGGCCAGTTGGCGTGTAAATAATGTAATATCTTTATCGGTAATTTTGCCTTTTTTAGCAAAAGTACTTTGTTTTTTAACTTTGGTAACGGTAATGCCTTGGCGGCGCAGCGTGGCACTGACGAAAGAGTCGCCAGCGGCGCGCATTTCGCCTTTAATAACTTTACCTTTTTTGTCTTTACCTTCCCAAACATAGGTGATTTGCTTATTAGCACTTGCTGCCATCATGCATCCTTAATTAAATGTGCAAACGTTAAGACCATTTTTATTCGCTTGACTTACTCATTAGTGCAAGATTCGACCTCGGCAACCGAGGTTAATCCTTGCATCACTTTTAATATGCCAGAGCGACGTAAGTCATTTACGCCTTCCGCTTTTGCTTGGTCGGCAATGTCAATCGCATTGCCCTGCGCCATGATAATGCGGCTAATCGCATCCGTTACGGGCATCACTTGGTAAATGCCAACGCGGCCTTTATAGCCAGCATTACACATCTCGCAGCCACCTTCTTTAGGGCCATATAATTGCCATTTTTCGTTAAAATCTTCTTCAATAAAGCCTACTGCAAGTAAGGCTTCTTTAGGTGCTTCTATCGGCACCTTGCAGCTTTTGCATAATCTACGTGCTAATCGCTGCGCGGTAATGAGTGAAACAGCCGAGGCAATATTAAATGGTGCAACGCCCATATTTAATAAGCGTGTCAATGTGGATGGCGCATCGTTGGTGTGCAAGGTCGATAGCACCATGTGGCCAGTCGAGGCGGCTTTAATCGCCATGTCAGCGGTTTCTAAGTCACGAATCTCACCAATCATGATAATGTCAGGATCTTGCCGTAAGAATGATTTTAACGCAGCCGCAAACGTTAAGCCTTGCTTATCATTCACGTTTACCTGATTAATACCTGCCAGTGGAATTTCGCACGGATCTTCTGCTGTGGCGATATTGACACCAGGACTATTTAAAATATTTAAACAAGTATATAGCGATACAGTTTTACCAGAACCCGTAGGGCCTGTAACCAATACCAGCCCATATGGACGGCTAACTGCATTTAAAAGCGCCTCTTTTTGTGCTGGTTCATAACCTAATGCTTCAATGCCCAATGTCGCACTGGTCGGATCTAAAATACGCATCACAATTTTTTCGCCATGAATCAGCGGTAACGTACTAACCCGAAAATCAATGGTGCGGCTTTTAGAAAGCACCAGCTTCATGCGGCCATCCTGCGGAATACGTTTTTCAGAAATATCCAAACTTGATATTACCTTAATTCGTGAGGCCAATTTATCTTTAATGGCGAGTGGCGGCTGAGCCACCTCTTTTAAAATGCCATCTACACGATAGCGAATACGGTAAAATTTTTCATAGGGTTCAAAATGCAAGTCAGATGCGCCAATATTAATGGCATCTAACAGCATTTTGTTTAAAAACTTAACAACTGGCGCATCGTCAACTTCTTGGGTATTGTCAGCTTCAGCTTCTACCTCGCCGCTGCCCATGTCTAAATCAAAATCGCCATCCACATCCAGTGATGTCATGGACGTATCTTTAGATTCGGCTATTTTATCAATCCATTTGCCTAGTTTGTCGTCCTCCACCACCACTGGTGATAGCGTCATGCCCATTTGAAACTGCACGCTATCTAAGGCATGTAAATTGGTGGGGTCAGAAATCGCTACAAAAAGTACATTATTGTGATTCTGCAGACCAATCACGCGGTTTGATTGCATCAGCTTCAAATCAATTGATTTTACTGGCAAATAATCAATATTAAATGCGTCTAGATTAAAGTAGGGAAAGCCAAACGAGCGTGAAGTTGTTTCAGCAATTTTTTCTGCAGAGACTTTTCTACTAGCAATCACTTGTGTAATAAAGGGCGTTTTAGCTATATTGGCCTGCCCTTGAATCGTATGGGCTTCGATTTCAGAAAGCAGATTTTCTTGCACCAGCATTCGGGCAAGGCCACCTAACTTAATTGTTGATACAGTTGCAACCATTTACAATCCACTCGCTATTAAATTTGTATTTAATCTTATTGTTAATCTTACTAGTATAAACTGTTGTACTTAAACAAATTTATTTTAGCTTAAACAAGTTTTTAGTTCTCTGTAATAATGCACTTTAACACTTTTTTTGTAAAGATAATGCGCGCTTTTTAAACAATTCTATTCAATTGCAATAAAATTGGTTGTTATTTAAACAACATAGCCCACACATGCTTGACTTTTTACAATTTGTAACCTATAAAAGCGTCTTAGGTGTTTGAATCTACAAGGTTTAAGTTGTTTGAGACAAACTTTTTGGGGCGACTGCTCTTATGGTTTTTGTTGTTTTTTTGTAAGGATTTAGAAATGGCACTAGGTACCGTAAAATGGTTTAATGATTCAAAAGGGTTTGGTTTCATTACCCCAGACGATGGTGGTGACGATTTATTCGCACACTTTTCGGCAATTATTGAGTCTGGTTATAAAAGTCTTAAAGAAGGTCAGCGCGTGAGCTTCGAAGTGACTGACGGCGCAAAAGGTAAACAAGCATCCAATATTCAAAAAGCTTAATTGTTAGTATTTGGTCTAGTTGATAATTGGCTTGGCCTCAAACTAAAAAAGCCTCGCATTGCGAGGCTTTTTTATGGCCAGTAACAACATAGGGCAGGGCTTTTAGGTTTGCAAATAATAGTGCTTACATATTGTTGATTATTTCATCACCAAATTCAGTTGTTCCTACTTGCGTAGCACCTTCCATTTGGCTTGAAAAGTCGCCCGTCACGCGTTTAGACACGATGGCTTTTATCACGCCTTGCAAAACCAAGTCGGCCGCTTCCACCCAGCCCATGTGGCGCAACATCATTTCGGCCGATAAAATAATTGAGCTTGGATTGGCTAGGTTTTTACCTGCAATTTTAGGCGCAGTGCCATGTGTCGCCTCAAACATGGCAACCGTATCGCTTAAATTAGCACCTGGCGCAATACCAATACCACCTACTTGCGCGGCTAGCGCGTCACTCATGTAATCACCATTTAAATTGGTGGCTGTGACTACGTCATATTCAGTAGGGTGCAACAAAATTTCTTGCAAAAATGCGTCGGCAATACAGTCTTTTATCACGATTCCATTCGGTAGTTTGCACCACGGGCCGCCCTCAATCTCAACTGCGCCAAATTCTTCTTTAGCAAGTTCATAGCCCCAATCTCTAAAGCCACCTTCAGTGAACTTCATGATGTTGCCTTTATGCGTAATCGTTACACTTTTTCGATTATTATCAATGGCATATTGAATAGCCTTACGAATCAATCGTTTACTGCCATCAATCGATACTGGTTTAATACCTATGGCGGAGTTTTCAGGGAAACGAATTTTCTTACGCATACCCATATCGCTTAAAAACTGAATCACCTTAGCAACTTCATCCGTGCCAGCCGCCCATTCAATACCCGCATAAATATCTTCAGTATTTTCGCGGAATATCACCATGTCAACCTTTTCAGGTGCTTTTACTGGGCTAGGCACGCCAGTAAAATATTGGATTGGACGCAAACATACATATAAATCAAGCTCTTGGCGCAGCGTTACATTAAGTGAACGAATGCCGCCGCCCACTGGCGTAGTAAGCGGACCTTTAATCGAAATCACATAATCGCGTACCGCTTGCATGGTTTCAGCTGGTAACCAAGTGTCTTTGCCATCTTTGTCTTTACCATAAACATTAACCGCTTTTTCGCCCGCATACACTTCCATCCATCCAATTTTTTTAGCGCCGTTATAAGCTTTATTAACTGCGGCATCCACTACTTTTTGCATTGGCGGTGTAATGTCTACTCCTATGCCATCACCCTCAATAAATGGGATAATAGGATTGTTAGGCACGTTGAGTGTGTTGTCCGCGTTAACAGTGATTTTTTCGCCTGTTGGAACGTTGATTTTTGAGTCTTGAGTTTTTGAAACCATTATTACTTTTTCCTAAAATGATTATTCTATTTTAATGTTTATTTTATTTAACAAGCCATTTAACGTCGTATGCCAATTTAGCCCGCATGAGAAGCATCCCACGTTAAAAAACTTTATCAATATTCCCAATGTTTATGCGGCTGGGCGATTAGATACTGATTCTGAAGGTTTGCTTATTTTAACCGATGATGGCGCATTGCAACACAAATTAAGCCATCCAAATCATAAAGAAGTGAAAACTTATTGGGCGCAAGTAGAAGGTATACCTGCTGATGCCGATTTACAACAGTTAAAGTTAGGCACAAATTTAGGTGATTTTATAACAAAACCAGCGGCTGTTCGGCTGATTGATCAACCGATTAATCTTTGGGTAAGAAACCCGCCAATTCGCGAGCGCAAAGCCATACCCACTACGTGGTTAGAAATAAAAATTAGTGAGGGTAAAAACCGCCAAGTACGCCGCATGACGGCTAAAATAGGCTTCCCAACCTTACGTTTAATTCGTTATGCCATTGGCAATTACACCATTGACAATTTAGAAAATGGAAGCTACAAAATAATATGACCCAAACTAATGTTAAACCAATCATTATTTTTCGCTTTTTAGCGCACGAGGGCTCAGGTTATTTGGGTGATTTTTTAACTGCGCAAAACATACCTTGGCAGCTAGTAAAAGTCGACGAAGGCGAAGCGCTGCCCACGTCGATATTGGCTTACAGTGGCATGGTGCTAATGGGCGGTCCCATGAGCGTGAATGACGATTTGCCGTGGATTGCGCCAATATTGGATTTGGTCCGCGAGGCGCGTGATAACGACATCGCGCTGCTTGGACATTGTTTAGGTGGCCAATTAATGAGTAAAGCACTGGGTGGCGTTGTCACCCAAAATGCAGTTAAAGAAATCGGCTGGGGTGAGGTAATGGTAAGCCAAAATGAGGCCGCTAAAAACTGGTTCGGTAGCATCGAAACCTTTAACGCCTTTCACTGGCATGGTGAAACGTTTAGCTTGCCACAAGGCGCTACTCATTTGCTTGCTAGCCCATATTGCCAAAATCAAGCATGGAGCATTGGTAGACATTTGGCGTTGCAAACACACATTGAAATGACCGCCGAAATGGTGCAAAAATGGTGCGAAGAGGGTGAAAGTGAGCTGAAAGAATCTGTCGCAAGCCCTGCTGTGCAGCAAGCTGATGCGATGCAACAAGAGCTGCCGTTACACGTATTTTTTCTGCAAAAAGTGGCAAAGCAAGTTTATAGCCAGTGGATTAAAGGCCTTAAAGCTTGAAAACCTTGGATATGTTAAAATAGCCTAAATTTTAAGAGAGCAGCATTATGTCGGGCAATACCATCGGTACTTTATTTACACTCACCTCATTTGGTGAGTCGCACGGCGCTGCAATTGGCGGCGTAGTAGATGGCTGCCCGCCAGGTTTAAGCTTGTGCGCAGAGGATTTGCAGATTGATTTAGATCGCCGCAAACCTGGTACTTCGCGCCATGTAACACAGCGTCAAGAAGCCGATGCGGTGGAGATTTTATCGGGCGTATTTGAAGGCAAAACTACAGGTGCGCCGATTGGGTTGTTGATTCGCAACACAGATCAGCGCAGCCAAGACTATTCCAAAATTATGGATACTTTCCGCCCTGGACATGCCGATTACACCTATGCGCAAAAATATGGCGTGCGCGATTATCGTGGAGGTGGGCGCAGTAGTGCGCGTGAAACCGCTGTGCGCGTTGCTGCTGGTGGCATTGCCAAGAAGTGGCTCAAAGAACGCTTTGGTGTAACGGTTCGCGGTTACATGAGCCAGTTGGGCGAGATTGAAATCCCTTTTCAAACGTGGGATTGCGTGAACGACAACCCATTTTTCTCGCCAAATACTGACGTTTTGCCAGAGTTAGAAACTTATTTAGATAATATTCGTGCCGAGCGAGATTCTGTTGGCGCGCGCATCACCGTGGTGGCCGAAGGTTGCCCTGTAGGCTGGGGCGAGCCTGTGTTCGATAGGCTAGATGCGGATATTGCGCACGCCATGATGAGTATTAATGCGGTAAAAGGCGTGGAAATTGGCGCAGGCTTTGCGTCAGTTAGTCAGCGTGGTAGTGTGCATTCTGATGAAATGACACCGCAAGGTTTTGTGACTAATCATGCTGGTGGAATGTTGGGTGGCATTTCTACAGGGCAAGAAATTCGTGTGAATATTGCGCTAAAACCTACATCAAGCATCCCACAACCGCGCCGCAGTATTAATAAAGTTGGTGAACCAGTTGAAATGCAAACCACAGGCAGGCATGACCCGTGCGTGGGTGTGCGTGCCACGCCGATTGCCGAGGCGATGCTGGCGATTGTGTTGATGGATCATGCGCTACGTCACCGCGGGCAAAATGCAGATGTGATTACTACAACACCGAAAATATAAACTGTGAGCCACGCGCTTCACGCTAATCTTTCCCGCTTCTACTTCATTTATTACTTTTTTGTAGGCGCGTTTGTGCCTTATTGGGGCTTATATTTGCAGTCTGAGCATTTCTCGGCTGCAGATATTGGTATTCTCATGTCACTGTTTCAAATTAGCCGTATTTTTGCACCTAATTTGTGGGGTTGGCTGGCAGACCACACAGGCAAACGCGTTACTTGGATAAAACTCACTGCATTGTTAGGCTTGTTGGGCTTTACAGCAGTTTTTTGGGCGCATAGTTTCTTTTGGTTGTTTTTTGTGATGGCTGCGCTCAGCTTGTTTACCAGTTCTACGCTACCACTTTCTGAATCGCTCACTTTGGCGCATCTCGCCACTACTAACGGTCATTACAGCCGCATTCGCATGTGGGGTTCGCTGGGCTTTATTGTGGCGTCGGTCATTTTGGGTTTTGCGATTGATGTTTACGGTATTAAAAGTTTATTGTGGTTTTTGTTGGGCGTGCAGATTACTCTATTTGCACTCACTTTTAGGTTGCCAGAGGCTACAGTCGCGCCGCATGAAGACGACCATTTTTCTTTTTTAGATATTATTAAAAATCCAACCGTTATTGCACTTTTGCTGGGCTGCGCGCTCATGGTGACGGCGCATGGCGTGTTGTATAATTTTTACTCTATTTATTTGGCACAACATGGTTACAGCAAAGGCAGCATTGGACTGTTGTGGTCAGTTGGCGTAATTTGTGAAATCGTCATTTTTATGCTGATGCCAAAAATCATGACGCGCTTTAGTTTGAAAAATATCATGCTTACTAGTTTGGCACTCGCGGTACTCCGTTTTAGCTTGATAGGCGTTACTGTAGATAACCTAGTCTTGTTACTCATTGCACAAAGTTTGCACGCAGCTACATTTGGCAGCTTTCACGCGGCCTCAATTGAAGTGATTGCGCAGTTTTTTAATGGCAAGCATCAAGCACGTGGCCAGGCTATTTACAATAGTGTGGCTTATGGCGTTGGTGGTACAATCGGCGGGCTTGCAGGCGGATTTGCGCTACAATATTTAGGTGGTGAAAAGACATTTTTATTAGCAGCTGCATTTCCGTTGGCTGGCTTTATCGTGATAGCATTAGGCTTAAAATTAACGCAAACGCACGGCCGTGCTGGCATGTTTAGCTAATTGATACAAAAGGGTTTTTGATGATCAATAAACAGGTGCTTATTTATTTAGCTGCTTTGCTTACTGCGCCAGCATTGGCCGCTACGCAACTTAACGTGGTTGGTTTGTTCAGTAATAAAGCAGTCATTGCAGTTAACGGTAGCGCACCACAAACCATTAGTGCAGGTCAAACCAAAAGTGGCGTTAAGCTTATTTCTGCAGATAGTGAGTCGGCAACATTTTTGGTGGAGGGTAAACAGCAAACGCTTAAAATGGGGCAAGCTGTCTCAGTTGCGGGTGGAATCGTCTCAGCCAATAACTCGCCTGTGAGTTTGTACGCTGATCAGGCGGGACACTTTTTTGGTAACCTGAGCATTAACGGTGCTAGTCTTAAATACGTTGTCGATACTGGCGCAACAACGGTTGCGCTTAACAGTGGCGATGCTAAATTTGCCAAAATTGATTACGAAAAAGGTGAGCGTATTAATATGTCTACCGCTAATGGAGAGGTGAGTGCTTATTTAGTTAAGCTTAACACCTTAAAAGTTGGCACTATTATTTTGAACAATATTGATGCCACGGTAAACGAAGGTGGTTCGCCAACGGTGGTTTTATTAGGAATGTCAGCATTAAATCACTTGGATATGAAGCGCGAAAACTCGATTATGACGTTAAGTAAAAAGTATTAAGCTAAAAACACTAAGCATCATCATTAATTGCACCAATAAAAACGGGCTTTGTAGCCCGTTTTTATTTTAATCAAAGCCTTATGTGCAATTAGCTCATGGTTTTTACTGCCAGTATAGACAACATTGCAATAATAAAAGTAAAGCCCAGCAGCGCAAATATACAGGCAATGCCCACTTGAACCCCTGTTAATTGCTCAAATTCATCTTCATTAAATTGCTTTTTGCGAAATCCTAAAATTCTTAAAGTTACAACCGCCATGAGCTTTAAGGTAGATGCAGGTTTTTGTGGTTTAGATTCAGCTTGGTTCATGTAATCTCACTAAACTAATTGCTGGCGAATTTAATAACAAAATGAACAAAAGTGAGCATAGAAACCACAAATACCACGCCGCCAATAATGCCAGCAATCACCGCTTGTTTTAGCGTGATTTTTGCGGTGTCATCTTCGTAACCTTTTTGTTGCCGCACGCCCAGCATGCTCCACATTACCGCTTTAACTACCTGAAAAAACGAGGCATTGGCCTTTGGTGTTGCTTGTGTAGATTCTGTTTGATTCATAAACTACTCCCAATTTATTGTAGATTTACTTTTTACGTTTGTCATTTTCGATTAAAGCATATGCACTATGGTTGTGAATACTTTCAAAATTCTCTGACTCTACAATATAGGCAACAACGCGTTTTTCGGCATTTAGTTGCGAGGCTACATCACGCACCATGTCTTCTACAAATTTAGGGTTATCATAAGCGCGCTCGGTTACAAATTTTTCGTCTGGGCGTTTAAGCAAGCCATACAGTTCGCACGATGCTTGTTTTTCTACCAAACTAATAATATCTTCAATCCAAATAAAATCGTTAATTAATGCCGTAACAGTCACGTGGCTGCGCTGATTGTGTGCGCCGTAATCAGAGATTTTTTTGCTGCAAGGGCACAGGCTAGTCACAGGCACTAATACTTTTACAGTGATGTCGAATTGACCATTTTTAATTTCGCCAATAAAGGTAACATCATAATCTAAAAGGCTTTTTACGCCAGAAATGGGGGCGGATTTATTGACAAAATACGGGAAGCGCATTTCTACATAGCCAGATTCTGCTTCTAAGCGTTGCACCATTTCGCGCAAAATGCTCTCAAAACTTTCAATTGAGATTGCACGCTCGTTGGTGTTTAAAATCTCCACAAAGCGCGACATGTGCGTGCCTTTAAAGTTGTGCGGTAGGTGTACATACATATCGAACACCGCAACTGTGCTTTGCTCGCCACCACTTTTATCTTTAACTATAACAGGGTGACGAATGGATTTTATGCCAACTTTGTTGATATCTAAATGACGCACATCAGCTAAGTTTTGCGTATCTTCTATCGCACTTTTGGCGTGGTCTGGCAATGCGTGATTTGGTAATACAGCTTGATTCATTTTAATTCCTAATTTTGCAATTTTCATGATGTGATAACGGTAAAGTTTACGCTTTTGATTACAGCTGTAAACCCGCTTAACACTATTTATTGATTCAATATGGCGATATAAAGACGTAAATCAAGACTTTTAAAGTTAAATAAGCTTAAAACTAAATAAACTTTAATTTTTGTTGAATTGATTTAATAATGCCGACGCTATCTAGACCACACTCTGCCAACATGGTTTCATGCACACCATGTTCAATGAATGTATCGGGCAAACCTAGGCACAATGTTGGGTTTGTTAAGTTGAGCATTTGCATGGCTTCTAGTACCGCTGCGCCCGCACCACCCATTAGTGCGTTTTCTTCAATCGTAACAATTAAGTCATGGCTGCTGGCGATTTGCATAATTAAATCAATATCAAGTGGCTTCACAAAACGCATATTGGCTACGGTAGCATCCAGTGTTAATGAGGCTTGCAGGGCTGGTGCTAACATACTACCAAAAGCTAGAATCGCGATTTTTTTGCTTACATCTTTTACTGTAGATTGACGAGCACTGGTATTTTTAATAATGGTGCCTTTGCCAATGGGTAAAGTTTTTAGTGCGGTATTAATGGTTGCGCCAGTACCTGCGCCACGCGGATAGCGCACAGCCGCCACGCCTTGGTAATAGTAGCCCGTTGTTAGCATTTGGCGACATTCATTTTCGTCACTGGGTGCCATAATCACCATATTGGGAATGCAGCGCAAATAACTTAAATCATAACTGCCGGCATGGGTTGGGCCATCCGCTCCCACTAGGCCTGCGCGGTCAATGGCGAATAATACGTCTAAGTTTTGCAGTGCAATATCGTGAATGAGTTGATCGTAAGCACGTTGCAAAAATGTGCTATAGATTGCGACTACTGGTTTTAAGCCATCGCATGCCATGCCTGCAGCAAAAGTTAGCGCGTGTTGCTCGGCAATGCCCACATCAAAGTAGCGGCTTGGGTGCTTTTCAGCAAACGCGTTCAAGCCACTGCCATCACACATGGCGGGTGTGATGCCGATGAGTTTTTCGTCGCTGTCGGCCATATCTACCAGCCAATCGCCAAACACTTGCGTGTAGTTTTTTGTGCTTGTTGGGCTATGCGAAACACCGTTGCATGGGTCAAATTTGCTCACACCATGGTATTTATTTGGGTCGTCCTCGGCGGGCTCAAAGCCTTTGCCCTTTTGCGTCACAATGTGCAAAAACTGCATACCTTTTAGCTCGCGAATATTACTTAAAGTATCTAGCAAAACAGGTAAATCATGGCCATCAATTGGGCCAATATAATTAAAGCCTAGCTCCTCAAACAGTGTGCCAGGAGTGACCATGCCTTTGGCGTGTTCTTCGGCGCGTTTGGCAAACTCTTTAACGGGCGGTACTAAACCCAACATTTTTTTGCCACTTTGCCGCACGCTATCGTAAAAGCGGCCAGATAGTAGCCTTGCTAAGTAATTATTAAGCGCGCCAACATTATTGGATATGCTCATGTCGTTATCGTTAAGTATCACCAATAAGTTGGCATCCATATCGCCAGCATTGTTGAGTGCTTCAAACGCCATGCCTGCAGTCATCGCGCCATCGCCTATAATCGCGACGCATCTGCGCTCTAAACCTGCTTGTTTGGCGGCAATCGCCATGCCTAAAGCTGCTGAAATGGAAGTGCTAGAATGGCCAGTACCAAACGTGTCATATTCGCTCTCAGAGCGGCGCGGAAAGCCCGCAATGCCATTAGGTTTGCGTAAGTTGGTCATGGCTTCACGGCGCCCAGTGAGAATTTTATGTGGGTAAGTTTGGTGGCCAACATCCCACACAATACGGTCGTCAGGCGTATTAAATACGCTGTGCAGCGCGATGGTGAGTTCTACCACGCCCAAGTTAGATGCCAAATGTCCGCCAGTTTTAGAAACGCTTTCTACCAAAAAAGCACGTAATTCGCTAGCTAAAGTGGCAAGCTCATCGCGGTTAAGTTTGCGTAAATCATCAGGCGAGTTGATGGAGTTGAGTAAGACTGACATGGTTAAAACTAAAAACTACGCTGCGTAATGAAGTTAGCCAAATGCCTCAAGCAATCGGCCTCACGCCCATAAAACGAGAGCGCTGCCATAGCGTTGGCGTGCAGCTCGTTGGCTAGTTGTTTCGCAGCCGATAAACCCAGAATCGTCACATAAGTAGATTTATTGTTTTTAGCATCTTTGCCCGCAGTTTTACCAAGGGTGTGCGTGTCGGCCTCGGCATCTAAAATATCATCCACCACTTGAAACGCAAGGCCAATCGATTTGGCAAAGTGGTCGATTGCGGTAACTTTTTCTTGGTCAGGCTCATCTGCACTGTAAGCACCTAATAAAGCCGCCGCACGAATCAACGCGCCTGTTTTGTGTATGTGCATTTGCTCTAACTCTTCGCGCGTTAGGGGAATGCCAATGCTCTCAATATCAATGGCCTGCCCACCTGCCATACCGCGTGAGCCACTGGCTAATGCCAAAATATGCAACATTTGCAATTTTTGCGTGGCACTTTTTAGCAATTTATCTTGCGAAATTAATTGAAACGCCAAGCTTTGCAGCGCATCACCTACTAATAAAGCCATGGCGTCGCCGTAGACTTTATGCGTGGTTGGTTTGCCACGACGCAAATCATCATCGTCCATGCACGGCATGTCATCATGCACTAGCGAAAAAGCGTGAATTAACTCAACCGCCGCCGCAGGCACATCAATTTTACCCAGATCCGCACCGCAAAACTCGCCTGCTGCATAAGCTAATAAGGCACGTACGCGCTTGCCACCACCTAGCGCGGCGTAGCGCATTGCCTCGTGCAAGCGCATTGGCGATATAGTGGTAGCAGGCAATTGCGCATCTAAAACGCTTTCCATGCGCGTTTGCAAGTCGGCTACCCAATTATTAAAGTCGCTTATTTGTTCGTTGATTGGCGTGGATATAGACATGTTTTGGTGTTTGAGTTGGGCGCTATTCACTTAAATTCATTCATTATTAGTGTTAAGTATTATTATCGCTAAATAAGGCTAATTTATTCGCATCGGTCAGTATGTGAATTTGTTGCTCGGCATTTGTTAGCGATTGTTGGCACATTTGCAGCAACTCCGCACCGCGCTTATAAGCCTTAATCGATTGTTCAAGGGGCAAGTTACCCGATTCCATTTGGCTAACAATCGCTTCTAATTCAGCAATGGTAGCCTCAAAATTGGGTGCGGTGTCTGATTGAGTCTTTTTTGAGGTTGGAACTATCATATTATAGTTTTAATTGATTGTTCAGATTCTATCAAAACTCGTTCACTTTGAGGTGATTTAATCATAGAATTAATCACCGTTTCAATAACAAGTTTAGTGCAATATTTAATGCAAGGTTGTGCGCAAAAACGCACGAATATCATCAATTTCTTGCGTGCTAACGGTGTGCGCCATCGCATATTCGTGAAACTCAATGTGGTAATGCTGTGCTTGCAACACCTCAAACGAGAGCCGATTGGTTGCAAAGCTAATGACAGTATCGCTGGTGCCATGTGCCATAAAAATAGGTATATGCTCATTGAGCAAGGTTTTTTCTTTTTCTAAACTGGCTTTAAGCGGTAAATAAGTCGATAGTGCTATCACGCCCGCCAGTGGCTGCTTGTGGCGCAATGCAGTTTGCAACGCAACTGCACCGCCTTGTGAAAAACCAGCTAATACAATTCTATTACTGGGTATGCCGCGCGCGATTTCCTTACTGATGAGAGACTCAATATAAGCTTGGCTTTCGCGCACGCCAGCTTCATCCTCGCGGCTGCCGGGTGTAAAGCCAAATACATCATACCAAGCACGCATTTCGTAGCCGTTATTGGCAGTTACTTTTTTGTAAGCGGCATGCGGCAAAATAAAGCGCACATGCGGCAAATTAAGCATATTTACCACTGGCACAAAGTCGTTGCCATCTGCGCCTAGGCCGTGCAGCCAAATAACGCAGGCAGTGGGTATTGCGGTGGTGTTGATTTCTATAGGCGTATCGTACATAACTTTTTCTAGAGTAGTTTGTGTTGTAATAAGGCTTGGCAACATCATCGTTTAAATGGTGCTATTCATACTGTAAATTATACGTTATGCTAACGCGTAAACTCTAAAAAAAACATTAAAATCAAACAATTAAAGTCAAAATAATTAAAATTAAGCCCCTACAATTTATATAATCTATGCAGTTAATCTCAATCATCAAACAGCACCGTCTTCGTTTTATGCTTAGCCTGGCGGTTATTGTGTTGATGCTATTGCATGTTAGTGACGCGCTGCCACAAAAATTTATACAAAAGTTAGAAAACTATAGCTACGACGTACGACTGAACTGGCTGATGCCCAACACGGTTGATAATCGCATCGTCATTGTAGATATCGATGAGAAAAGCCTTTTAGAACAAGGCCGCTGGCCTTGGCCACGCAATAAAATGGCCACCTTAATGAATCTACTCTTTGATACTTACCATATCAATACGCTGGGTTTTGACGTGGTGTTTGCAGAGAAAGATGAAAGCTCAGGCCTAAAAAATTTAGAGCTGATGCAGCAGCAATATTTAAAAGATGATGCAAGCTTTGCAGACGCGCTGGTAAAAATAAAACCGCAATTAGATTACGATGCATTATTTGCCGAAAGCTTTAAAAATCGTAAAGTAGTGTTGGGGTATTATTTTAAAAATAATGGCGATGTTAGCCATGTAGGGCAATTGCCGCAAGCTAGCTTTCCCGCAGAAAGCTTTGGTGACAATGCACCAGCTTTTACAGAGGCTGATGGCTATGGTGCAAATTTACTCGCTTTGCAACAAGCGGCATTGGCGGCTGGCCATTTTAATCCACAGCCAGATGCTGATGGCATTTCACGCAAAATTGCTGTTTTAATTCAATATAATGGACAATATTACGACTCTTTGGCTGTGGCGGTTGCACAGGCTTATTTGCAAAAAGGGTTGCAGGCTAAGTTTGCCAGTGTTGGTGCAAGTGATGATTACGCGGGTTTAGAATCACTTATGTTAGGCAATAAGCGTATTCCCGTAGATGCCGATGTGGCTACACTAATACCGTATCGCGGCGTGCAAGGCAGCTTTCAATATGTATCGGCAAGCGATGTGCTCAATAAGAAAGTTCGCCTAGAAACCTTAAAAAATAAAATTGTATTGGTTGGCACTACTGCTGCTGGCTTGTTAGATTTGCGAGCAGCCCCCGTGCAAGGCAATTATCCTGGGGTAGAGATGCATGCCAATTTAATCTCTGGTATTTTAGATAATAATATTAAGCAGCGCCCAGCTTACACGCAAGGTGCAGAGTTTTTGCTGCTTTTGTTGCTAGGGCTATTGTTGGCACTATTCTTGCCAGTATTAAACCCATTAAAGGCCACTTTGTTAACGCTTGCCATGCTGATAGTTGTGCTGGTGATTAATGTTGCAAGTTGGCAATATGCTAATTTAGTGCTGCCACTGGCCGCTAGTTTGTTAATGATAGGGCTGATTTATTTACTGAATATGAGTGTTGGATTTTTTGTTGAATCGCGCGGAAAGCGCCAATTGACAGGGCTTTTCGGGCAATATGTACCGCCAGAGTTAGTGCGAGAAATGGCGAAGAATCCCGAGAAAATTGACATGACAGGTGAATCGCGCGAGATGACAATTTTGTTCTCTGATATTCGCGGCTTTACCAATATTTCGGAAGGTTTAGACCCAAAGCAACTAACGCAGATGATGAATGAATTTTTGACACCTATGACAAAAATCATTCATGAACACCGTGGTACGATTGATAAATATATGGGTGATGCGATTATGGCGTTTTGGGGCGCACCTTTAAATGATGAAAACCATGCACAAAATGCGCTAAATGCAGCGTTGCAAATGAATGATGAATTAACAAAAATTAACAAAAAATTGGCTGTAAAAAATTGGCCGCAAATTAAAATGGGCTTTGGACTTAATACAGGCAACATGGTGGTTGGCAACATGGGTTCTAGTTTTCGCATGGCCTACACGGTAATGGGCGATAGTGTTAATTTAGGCTCGCGCATTGAGAGCCTAACCAAGTATTATGGTGTAGATATTATCGTGAGTGAGTTTGTAAAGGCGCAAACACCAGCAATGATTTATCGCGAACTAGACATTGTGCGTGTAAAAGGCAAAGATAAGCCCGTAGCTCTTTACGAGCCGCTAGGCAAGGCTGGTGAGCTTTCAGCCGAAACATTAAATACATTTAATGTGTATCAAGAAGCGATTAAACACTATAGAAATGGTGATTTAAAATTGGCAGAAAAGCAATTTAAAAGTTTAGAAAAAGCTGAGCTGCATCCTCTCTATGCTTTATATTTAGAGCGTATTGCGCAGTTTAAAAAAGTGCCACCTGCGAGTAATTGGGATGGCGTTTATAGCCATGAAAGCAAGTAAGACTAATAATAATTGAATAAGAAAGTATTACCTATTTATGCAAATAAAAGTATTGGGTTGTAGCGGCGGTGTGGGCGGTAATATGCGCACCACCGCTTTATTGGTAGATGACGATGTGTTGATAGATGCAGGTACAGGCGTAGGTGATTTATCGTTAGAAGCAATGTTAAAAATTGACCATATTTTTGTTACCCATACGCACTTAGACCATATTGCATTTATACCACTGTTGGTGGATACGGTAATGGGTTTGCGCGATATACCGGTGACTATACATGCCACAGACGAGGTGATTGCGCTATTAAAACAGCATGTTTTTAATTGGCATATTTGGCCAGATTTCAACCAAATTCCTAATCGGCATCAGCCATTTTTGGTTTACCAAGCATTAGCTATTGGTCAAGCCGTCACCATTAATCAAAAACAAATTACCGCGCTGCCAGCCAATCACGTAGTACCAGCCGTTGGCTATCAAATTAATAGCGGTGAGTACAGCCTTGTATTTACAGGTGATACTGGTGGCAGTAAAGCTTTCTTAGACGCTATAAACGCAATCAATCATTTAAAATACCTTATTATTGAAACCGCTTTTAGTAATGCAGAGGCGGTATTAGCCTTGCGCTCAAAGCATTTTTGCCCTAATACGCTAGCCAATGAGTTGCAGCAGTTACAAGGTAAGCCAGAAGTGTTTATTACACACATTAAACCAGGTGAAGAAGCCACAATTATGCAAGAAATTAATGCTAATCCAATTACGCAACACTGCAAAGCCTTGCAAAATCAACAAGTTTTTGTATTGTAATGGTTAACAATAATGAGCGATAACCAAACACCTCAACCCATCGCTAAATCGGTGCTTTCGCGCTTCGAGCCGATTGCACGGCTTTCGCCTAACCGTTTAGAAGAGCTGGCGGCGGTGTGCTTTACCGAGCATATCAGCAAAGATTTAGACCCAACCCGCATGAAATCGCATACCCAAGCGCTATATTTGGTGAAGGGTGATTTAGGTATTCGTTACGAATCGGGCAATAAGCTTATTTTGCGGGCGGGCACAGATGCCGCTAAACACCCGTTAGATGCCAATCGTTTAAAAATTAAAGACACCATCGCGCTTACTGCCATTGAGGTGGTACGCATTGATTTAGATTTGCTCGACATCATGATGACTTGGGATCAGCTATCTGGCTACCCACCAGCGCAAACGCAAAAAATGCTAAACGTGCAAACTAGCAAGAAAGAATGGAAGCTAGACGAAGCTAGTTTTAATGCATTCAAACTGCAAAATGGTGTGTTTAGCATGCTGCCACCAGCCAATATTGAAGCCATGTTTGCGCGTATGGCGCCAATAGAAGTTGAAGCTGGCCAAGCCATTATTACACAAGGGCAAGAGGGTGATTATTACTATTTAATTGTGCAAGGCATTGCCAGTGTTACGCGCTTAAAAGACCCTAGTCAGCCACCAATAGAGCTAGCAGAGATTGCCAATGGTGCAGGTTTTGGTGAAGAAGCTTTGGCATCAGATACCAAACGCAATGCTACAGTGACGATGAAAACGGCTGGCCAGCTATTGCGACTAAAAAAACAAGATTTTATCGAGCTATTAAAAGCACCCATTATTAACACCATTAACCGCGCAGAGGCAGATGCTAAAGTGCAAGCAGGAGCAGAGTGGCTGGATGTGCGTTTTGAGTCAGAATATACTTATCACCACATAGAAGGCGCCATTAGCGCGCCCCTGCACGAGCTACGCAGCACACTACCGCAGTTAGATAATACCAAAGAATATATCGTGTATTGCCAAACTGGTCGCCGTAGCAGTGCCGCCGCGTTTATACTCGCACAGTTTGGGTTTAAAGCTGTGGTATTAGAAGGTGGCACTAGAAATAGTAGTTAATAGGGGCTTACTTTTTATCGCTAATTTTCAAAATTAAACAAGCTGAAACATTTTTTAGCGCACAGCTTTTAGTTAAAGCCGCTATTGCGCCAGCCTTATCATTCAATCGCTTTAAAGCAAAAGCCTTTGCAAAATAAGCTTGAGCATCGTCTGGCTTAATTGCAATTGCTTGGTTAAGCGATGCCAAAGCTTCTTTAAATTGCCCTGTACCCAAATACGCACTGCCAAGGTTTTCATGCGCTTGATAAATAGTGGGGTCAATCGCCAGTACGCGTTTAAAATCTTCCACCGCCGCTTTTGGTTTTTGCTGGTGAAGCTCAGCTAGACCGCGATTATAAAAAATGCGTGCTGCACCAACTTGCGTATCACTTTTTAGCAATAAAGCAGCGTCGTTCCATAGTTTATACTCGTCCGAAAAAACGTTTAAGCGATTATGTGATAGCGGAATCATCGCCAATATCACCACTGCAAAGGCAATAGTCACGGCTTTTCGTTTAGGCAAGCTGTCTAGCGCAAGTGGAATTAGCAACAGAAAACCTGGTGCCCACAAATAACTGCGATACAGCACAAAGGGCTCCTGCACGCGCACGCTAGAAAACTCAACAAAAAACAACAGCCATGGGTACAGTAATGCAAACCCAAGCAACCCTAGTTTACCGCGATTGAGCAAAAGCTTTAAGCCAATTGCGCCATACGCTATAAAACAACCAACCTTTAGCCAGTTTTGCCAATCATTTAAGTTGCTGGCAAAAGGCTCGCGCATGTCAATCGACATCCATGCGGGGTTGGGCACTGACCATAAAAATAGATATTTAAAAAACAAACCAGCTTGCGTTAGCATGCTTAATAACTGTATGTTTTGGCTGCTGCTAGCAATATTATGCTGCGTAAATAGTGCGCTGGCGTCATGCTCGGCCGTTGCAGCAATGCCCCTAGACCTAAGCGCAACAAAAATTGCTATCGCTATAAGTCCCAACCATGTAGCCGCTATTGCGCGCCAATTGGCTTGTATAGACGGTTTAATTAACAGGGCTATGGCTGCCAATAAAGCAGGTGCCAATAAACTATGCTCTTTAGAAAAAACCGCACAAAAATAAAATAGTACAGATAGTACCAACCAAATGGCTTGTTGCAGCTTTTGTGGGCTTAACAAGCCTTTGATATAGCTTATTTGCATGGCCAATACAAACAAAGTAGCCATCACAATGCTGCGCTCTACCACGTAGCCCACAGCATACACAGCCACAGGGTGGCAGGCAAAGGCTAGGGCGCCTAGCCAAGCACCCCAGTTGTTGGGCGCAGTAAAAAAAGCAGTTAAAGTAGTTGTTTGGTGTACAGTTTGGCTGTTTTTGTTTAAAGTTAAACTACATAACTGCTGTAGCAACACTAACACCAATACAGTATTGGCAAAATGCAGCAATAAGTTACCAAGGTGCAAGGGCAGTGGCGTGTCAGAGAACGCGGTAACTGTCCACGCCAAGCTCATATAGGGTAGCCAGCGTGAATATAGATGCCACGGGTCGCTTACAAAATGGTTAACCGTATCGCTAAAAAAAGGTAAATCATCAAAAAACAGGGTATTGTTAATATAGGGTATATAAACCAACACCACGGCTAATAGCAAGGCCAGTATCATGCCGCGATGGCGGTTGCGCAGATAATGGATTAATTTGGCTTGAAATGACATAATGAGCTAACCTTTAAATAACAAAACCCCTCCGTAGAGGGGTTACATTGTACGACCTAAATCTAGCAACCAAAGGCTTTTTTCAGCAAGTTATCTGTTAATGAACAAGTTGCAACCCATTTCATTACAGTATCCCCTTGGACGGGCGTAGTAGTAAATGTGACTGTAGAAGTATCAATTGCTGGACTTGCGGCTTTGATGTTTGTTAATGTAACAACAAATTTTCCAACAGATGCAGTAGATACTGTATCAGTAATGCTTGAAATTTCATTAGTTAATGTGGGTCCAGCTGCAACAAAACCTAAACTCGTCCAGCTACTACCAAAACCACCTGTAACAAAACCGCCATTTTCTTGAAAATAGCTAGCATAAGCTAATTTTACAGAGTCTACAGAAGTCACAACTTTAGATAATTTCGCTTTGATGATGTAATCTTGATAGGCAGGAATCGCTACAGCAGCCAAAATACCGATAATTGCAACTACAATCATCAGCTCGATTAAGGTAAAACCTTTTTGCATTTGTTTCATCATTTTAATTTCCTTTATAAAAAATAAATTTAGTATCACTAATTACAGCAGTCACACACCAGAAGTAGTTAATACCAGTGCTTGT
>JANXWL010000089.1 GCA_025351225.1 Methylotenera sp.
TGGCTTGGTCTTGCGCGGCTTTGCGTTCGCGCTTGCCCTCTTCCACATCGTACACGCCATCTATCATGTCTTTTACGCGTTTTACAATACCTTTTGGCACGATGCCATTCGCAGTGTTAAACGCCATTTGTACACCGCGCCTACGCTCAGTTTCGTCCATTGCAAGCTTCATGCTGCGCGTAATGCGGTTGGCATAAAAAATCACTTTGCCGTTAATATTTCGTGCCGCACGGCCAGAAGTTTGAATCAAACTGCGTTCACTACGCAAAAAGCCCTCTTTATCTGCATCTAACACGGCCACTAAAGATACTTCAGGAATATCTAAACCTTCGCGTAGCAAGTTAATGCCAACCAGCACGTCAAACTCGCCCAAGCGTAAATCGCGGATAATTTCGACGCGCTCCACCGTATCAATATCGCTATGTAAATAACGCACTTTTACGCCGTGTTCAGCCAAATAATCGGTTAAATCTTCTGCCATGCGCTTAGTTAATGTCGTTGCTAACACGCGCTCGCCTACTGCTACACGCAGCTTAATTTCTCCAAGTAAATCATCCACTTGCGTATCGGCTGGCTTAACTGTAATGGGCGGATCAATCAAGCCAGTTGGGCGCGCAATCATCTCCACAACTTGTTGTTGATGATTTTTTTCGTATTCGGATGGCGTAGCAGAGATAAACACCGATTGGCGCATAATTCGCTCAAACTCTTCAAACTTAAGCGGACGATTATCTAATGCAGATGGCAGCCGCCAACCGTAATCAACCAAATTGGTTTTACGCGCCCAATCGCCTTTATACATTGCTCCAATTTGCGGCACAGTGACGTGGCTTTCGTCGATAATCATCAGCGCGTTATCGGGCAAATAATCAATCAAGGTGGGCGGTGGATCGCCAGGAAAACGTCCAGATAAATGGCGGCTGTAGTTCTCGATACCTTTGCAAAAGCCAATTTCGTTGAGCATTTCTAGGTCAAATCTGGTGCGCTGTTCTATACGTTGCGCTTCAACCAGTTTATTTTCTTTAATGTACCAAGCAACGCGTTCGACAAGTTCTTTTTTAATCTTTTCTACCGCCTTAATAGTCGTCTCACGCGATGTTACGTAATGACTTGAAGGATATATTGTAAATCGTTGAATTTTATTAAATATTTGCCCTGTTAATGGATCAAATAAAGTGATGCTTTCTACCTCATCATCAAACAAACTCACGCGCACGGCTGTTTCGTTATTTTCGGCGGGGAAAATATCAATCACATCACCACGGACCCTAAAACTACCACGACTAAAATCAAAATCGTTGCGGTCATATTGCATGCCTATTAGGCGCAAAATAGCCTCTTTTTGGCTCATTTTATCGCCTTGCTTCAAGTGCAGCACCATGCTGTGATAATCGCTTGGGTCGCCTATACCGTAAATGGCTGATACAGAGGCCACGATAATACTATCTTCGCGCTCGAGTAGCGCTTTGGTGGCCGAAAGCCGCATCTGCTCAATATGCTCATTAATAGAAGAATCTTTTTCGATAAATAAATCGCGTGAAGGCACATAGGCTTCTGGCTGATAATAATCGTAATAACTCACAAAATACTCAACTGAGTTATTAGGGAAAAACTCGCGAAACTCGCTATATAACTGGGCGGCAAGGGTTTTGTTAGGCGCCATTACAATGGCTGGGCGGCCAAGCCGAGCAATGACATTGGCCATAGTAAAAGTTTTACCACTACCGGTAACGCCCAGTAGCGTTTGAAATTTCAAGCCGTCATTAATCCCTTGCGTCAGTTTATCGATAGCCTGCGGCTGATCGCCCGCAGGTGGAAAGGGCTGAAACAGCTGATATTTACTATTGGGGAAATTTACAAACATGTTTACTTAACTTTTAATTTATCTAAATTTTGAATCAATCTATTAGTTTAGCAGGCTTTATGTAATCATTTTGTAAGAGTTTGCAGCGAACTTTGGGTTGGAGAACTTTAGCTTAAAGTATTAGTCATTAACATAACAATAACGTTTAAACCTCACCTTCAGGGATTAACATGCACGCTAAACTTCTTGCTACGGCTTTAATTACTACCATTTTTGCACCTTTACAACCCGCTTTTGCATTAGATAATCAAAAAATGTTAGACGCTTATTTTAGCGTAGTGTTAGTGCGCGGCTTCAACACATCAGGTGGCTTGGCTTACGGCTCTGGCGTGGTGGTTAGCCCAACTGAAGTAATTACCAATTGCCATGTGCTACGTTCTACCAAGCAGCCTTGGATTTCGCGCGGCGAAGATACTTACAGCATCACAGGCGTAAAAGCAGACGCTTGGCATGATTTATGTTTGGTTACTACCGATAAATTACCGTTTAAACCAGCATTAATTGGTAAAAGTACCGATTTAAAACGCGGGCAAGAAATTGTTGCGTTTGGACACTCTAATGGCGTACCTTCGCCACTAACCAGCAGTGGCGCGGTTAAAGCACTGTATGATTCTGACCAAGGAAAAGTGATTCGCAGCACCGCACGTTTTGCTATGGGCGCTAGCGGTAGCGGTTTGTTTGATATGGAAGGCAAACTGATTGGTATTAACACCTTTAAAACGGGTGGCCATCAAAGTAGTATTTATTTTGCTTTGCCTATTGAATGGCTAGAACAACTGGAAAAACAGCCAGAAATCAACACATTCCCCATTAGTGGTAAAGCCTTGTGGGAGGAAGATGAAGACAAAAAACCATTCTACATGCAGGTAGCAGTACCCGAAACACGCGGTGATTGGCCTAAATTAAGCCAAGTGGCCGAGAAGTGGACGCAAACCGAACCAAAAAATACTGAAGCTTGGTATGAACTTGGCTTAGGCTTTGAGAACAGCGCCAAACTAGACGATGCAGAAAAAGCCTATAAACAAGCACTCAGTGTAGATAGTGGCAACTATGAAGCCTTAATTCACCTTGGTAGCATCGCCAAGATGCGCGGCGACACGGCAGAAATGCACCGTATTCAATTGGTCTTAAACGATATTAATAAGGATGCAGCGGCTGAATACAGCGAAATGCTGGGCTGTGGCGCGGGCTGCTAAAACTTCAACATCCACCAACTTCCGTCATTCTGAGTGTAGCGAAGAATCTAGATTTCGCTTAAATACTACTGGATTCTTCGCTACACTCAGAATGACGATTATGTTTTTACTATTTTTAATTTCCAGAAACTAGCATTTTTGCGTAAAATAATGTTTTATCAGCCAAAGCTTTAAACCAAGGACGTTATTTTGAGCAATTCTGTTTTACCAAGCAGTGTTTTATCGCACCGCGTTCAAGCCATTAAAGAATCCCCTACCCTTGCGATTACCGCAAAAGCCGCTAAATATAAGGCTGAAGGCCGCCCAATTATTGGCTTAGCTGCGGGTGAGCCAGATTTTGATACCCCACAACACATTAAAGATGCCGCCAAAGCCGCGATTGATGCGGGTTATACCAAATATACGCCTGTGAGCGGTATTCCTACGCTTAAAAAAGCCATTGTTAATAAATTTAAAACTGAAAATGGCTTTGATTACGCAATCAACGAAGTGATTGTAGGTGTGGGCGGCAAGCAAACAATTTTTAACCTTTGCTTAGCAGTGCTTAATGCTGGCGATGAAGTGGTGATTCCAGCGCCTTATTGGGTATCGTACGCGGATATTGCAATAGTGGCCGAAGCCGTACCAGTCATTATCGAGTGTGGTATTGAGCAAGGTTTTAAGCTGTTGCCAGCGCAATTAGAAGCAGCGATTACGCCTAAAACTAAAATTGTGATGCTTAACTCGCCTTCTAACCCAACTGGCGCGGTTTATAACTTGGCTGAGTTAAAAGCGTTAGGCGAAGTGTTATTAAAACATCCACATGTGTTGGTAGCGACAGACGATATGTACGAACACGTGAATTTAACGGGTGAAAAATTTTACAACATACTTAACGCTGCGCCCGCGCTTAAAAGCCGCTGTATTGTGCTAAATGGCGTTTCTAAAGCGTATTCGATGACAGGTTGGCGCATTGGCTATGCCGCAGGGCCAGCCAATATCATCAAAGCTATGGAAATTTTACAAAGCCAATCCACCAGCAACGCAACCTCAATCTCGCAATACGCTGCCGAGGCCGCTTTAAGTGGCTCGCAAGATTGCATTAAACCAATGGTGGCTGCGTTTAAAGAGCGGCACAAATACGTGGTAGATCGCTTTAACGCCATGCCAGGCGTCAGTTGCTTAATGGCGGGCGGTGCATTCTATGCTTTCCCAGATGCGCGTGCAGCAATCACTAAACTACACAAAGCTGACAAAATTAGCGCAGCAACGGATATGGCGTTTGCGGAGTATTTACTTGAAAAATTTGATGTTGCCGTGGTGCCAGGCAGCGCGTTTGGTGCTGAAGGTTATTTTAGAATTTCATTCGCAACTAGTATGGATAACCTTAAAGAAGCTTTAAACCGCATTGAAAAAGCACTTGAATAAACTAGTACTGGGCAAGCTCCATATTTCAGCCATTCCTACGAAAGCGGGAATGATGTAGTTAAGAAGTTTTAAGTAATTATTTACCACCAAATAAACCTTTCAGCTTATCCACCGCACCAGCTGCTTTAACGCCTAAACTTGTCCCTACACCAGGGCCTAAAATAGCCGTGCCAGCAACCGCGCCTGCCAGCGCTGCTTTAGACGGCAACACTACGGGATGATCGACCGTACCAGACACATTCAGTGGAATCGCCGCCATGCCCATGCCACTTTTCACCTCAACCTCTACCACACCATCGAGTGCTTTATCAGGTTTAATCTTAACTTGCCCCGATGCCGCCAGCAGGCCTGAACTTATTTTTAAGTCATGCAATTGATATTGCTTGCCAGATACATTTAAAACGCCTGAAAGCACGTCAAATTGCGTTTCGCCACCGCTTTGGTTTTGTTTAAGCAACAAGCTTGCTACTCTCACTAAATCTAGCCCATGCAGCACACCATTGTTCACTTTAAATGGCATATTAGTCTGTAAGTTGTCTGCAAGAGCGCCTGCATCTTTCGCCGCGCTAGAAAAATTACCTTTACCAAACAAGCTGCCACTTAAATAAACTGCTCTGCTTAGCATTCGGCTTGGCTCTTGCACCGATAAATTATCGATACCAAAATTGCCGTTCACACGCCAGCTCGCCTTGGCTTTATTTTCTGGCCAAGTCGCTACCGCATCACCCTTCAATTTTCCGCCATACAGCACAATGTTCATATTAGGTATCGTCAAACGGTTGCCTTTTAAATGCATTTCAATGGTCGCTTTGTCAATCAACAGCGGCAATCCCACTGGCAGCGTCCATTTATCTGCATTCACTACAACGAACTGCTCATCACCATTGGGCATGGCTATAGGTGTGACATCTGCGCTTAGTTTGCCATCCGCGGTTTTTACCGTTGCAGATTCCAACTTATTCTCGCTGGTTAGCGTGGCCTTTGCATTTAAAATTGGCAACTTTATATTTGGCCAAACCAATTGCAGCTCATCTATTTTAATGTGACGAATATTCACGCTGCTGGCAGAATTGCTAGAGGTTTTAAGCGCCGCCACAAAATCTAAAGCAGCTTTTTTAATCACAGGCTTACTGACGCTTACATCCAATATTTTTGTGTCAGAAAATAATGACGCCATAGTGGGAATAACCACCAAGCTAGCTACTTTCAACTCCTCATGCGCACCCACCACAATGTCGCTAGCAGACACGCGCGGGCTGGGTAGCAGCTGCAAATGTGCCGAACCAATTGTGACAGGTTGCCCAAGTTTTTCACTGGCTATCTTTTCTGCCTGATGCAAATACGTCTGCATGGGGATTAAAAAAGGCAAAATAAACAGCAAGCCAATAACAAGGACTGCAGTTAATAGTATTTTTTTAGATTTTTTCATCATTTAGGGCTTAATTATAGCGCGTAACGATTGACCAAAGGGCATGAAGCCAGTATTATCACGCCTTCACAAGTACTACCGATTCCTCGATAGCTCAGCCGGTAGAGCAACGGACTGTTAATCCGTGTGTCCCTGGTTCGAGCCCAGGTCGAGGAGCCAAAGATACTAAGCCCTGCAGAAATGCGGGGCTTTTTCTATTTCAGCCAGCGACGACGAGTTTAAGAATGACTTGAGCGCAAGACATGATTGCTTCTAAGCTATTTTAGCAGTCTAGGAGTCCAGCGGGTGAACCCATTGGATTTCAACTAAATATTATAAGGAGCAATACCAGTGACCAACGCACAGCGCAGAGCACTCAGCCGCATGGCTGAAATGAACTCTACAAATAAAAACAGTAAGCTTGAACCAACGCGTAGTCGCGCATTTTGCCCGCACAAGGCAGGTGCGTATTACCTGGTAACAGTGGGAAGTGTTGGCAAGATCATCAATCTACTAGCCATGGAAATTGAGCCAGCTGTTCACACCTACACCATCACCACCATTAATTTTGTACAAGATTCCGATATGGGCAAATGGATCTGGTTTGATGGTAAGGAAAAGCTATCCCCGCGCAAAAATCAGGATAGTTGGCGTCTTGGCAGCAAGAAGCTATATGACACACGCGAAGACGCAGAGGCTGAGCTTCAGCGTGTAATGGTCAAAAACGGTGACCGAGTGACCAAGGTACATGACTTGCCAGACGATTTGACTAAACTGAAAAAGATCCGTAGTGCCCACCATCCAGACCGCAATCACCCC